>USFH01000044.1 GCA_900553925.1 uncultured Clostridium sp. | reverse complement strand
CGGATGCAGAGATCGCAGCCAGATATGAAGAAAGATATCACAAGTTCACACAGATCTATCCTACAGTAAAGGAACTGTTTCCTAAGATCATGTAGGAATTATGCAGAAATGAAGAAGAGGACGCAAGCCATACGGTTACGTCCTCTTTTGCTGTTCTGATAATTATTATTCGTGTGGTCTTTGGTAGAAGTGACCAGAAATCTGTTCAGTCTTAATAACATTTACAAACGCTTTGGGATCTACTTCCCTGATCGCACTAAGTACATGCTTGCATTCTGCGCTTGATACTACGGAATAGACTACCTTACGTTCATGATGCTCATAGGAGCCTTCCCCGTCCATGATCGTTGCACCGTGGTTGCACAACTGGGCAATCGCCTCAATGACCTCTTCTGCACGGTTCGTGACGATAAACAGTGTATTCTGTTGATACTGTTTATACAGAACATGCAATACCTGTGTAGAAGTATACTGAAAGATGATCGAATACAGAGCCTTGTCCCAACCGAAGAGGATACCGGCGGCAATCAGGATGATGGCGTTGATTCCAAGTACAATATTGAAGGAATCAATGCCTTTTTTCTCGGAGAAATAAATGGCAATAAAATCAGTTCCTCCGGTGGTGGCATTCATCCATAAACACAGGGATATGACAAAACCATTGATCAGACCGCCGAAAATACTGATGAGCAAAGTATCATAAGTAATAGCAAACCCCGGAATAATATCAGTTAAAATATTAGTCATCATAATGCACAGGCAGGAGTATAATGTGAATTTTTTGCCAATAAAACGAAAACCTATATAAATAGGGATCACGTTAAGAATTACATTGACGATTGTATAGGGAATCTCTATTTGAAAAAAAAGTTCAAAAGAACGCTGTATTAACAGGGTAAGACCTGTTGCGCCGCCCGGGTACAGACCGCCTGTCCGGACAAAAGATTTGATGTTAAAAGCCATCAGTATAGATGCAAGCATAATGACGATAATCTGTTTACTGTCTTTTTTAATATCGAATTCCATAGAATGACCATACCTTTCTCTTACATGTATAAAAGCAGATATATTATAACATACCTGACTGTGGATTTGTATGAAAAAAGAGGCAGATATATTCAGAATATATTTAAATATTGAATCAAAACGATATACAATTATAAAAATTATATGGTATAAAATTCTTCGGTCGTGTGACCTTATATTATGCGACTACTTTCTTCTTTAATACACCGAGCAGGAGTGCGGAGATGATACTTCCGACTACCAGTGCGACAAGATACATTGCGGCGTGTCCGACAACCGGGAATACAAAGATTCCACCGTGTGGAGCCATCAGTGTACAGTTAAATGCTGCGGAAAGTCCACCTGCGACACCGGCACCGACTACACATGCCGGGATGACATGTAACGGATCCGCTGCGGCGAATGGGATTGCACCCTCTGTGATGAAGGAAAGACCCATAATAAAGTTTGTAGGGCCTGCCTTGCGTTCCTGCTCTGTGAACTTGTTCTTGAACAATAAGGATGCGATTGCAATTGCGATTGGAGGAACCATACCTCCGATCATAACCGCTGCCATGATATCATAATTTCCGGCTGCAATCTGCGCGGTACCGAATACATACGCTGCCTTGTTGACCGGACCGCCCATATCGACTGCCATCATCGCGCCGAGCAATGCTCCAAGCAGGATAATATTTGCGCCACTCATGTTCTTCAATCCATTGTTCAAAGCTGTATTGATAAATCCGACAACCGGTTCAATCACATACACCATACCCGCTCCGGTAATCAGCAATCCAAACACCGGGATCAACAGGATCGGCACCATTCCTTCCAGTGCAGAAGGAAGCTTCGAGAAAATCTTCTTGAGCAATAATACAACATAGCCTGCTATAAATCCGGCAGCCAGTGCGCCGAGGAATCCGGACTTTCCATTTGCCGCAATGGCACCACCTAAGAAACCAAGTGCAAGTCCCGGACGGTCTGCAATACTCATCGCGATAAATCCGGCGAGGATCGGCAGCATAAAACTAAATGCCACACCACCAACCTGAGCCTTTAAGAAATAAGCAACCGGTGTCAATGTACCGAAGTTACTCTTTACATCTGCAACCGAACCATACTTGTCAATCAGATACTGCGGAACGTGGTTTAAGTCAACGAGCAATCCATCAATCAGGAATGCAAGTGCAATCAGAATACCTCCGCCAACGACAAATGGTAACATATGTGATACACCGTTCATCAGATGCTTATAAATCTGGTGTCCGACGCTTTCTTTGCCCTCGGTCTCTTTGCTTTCGGCTGCATCACCGCCTGCTTCATAGACAGATGCTTTGCCTTCGGCTGCACGTGTCAGTAATTGTTCTGCCTTATTGATACCATCTGCCACCTTGCAGATGATTACCTTCTTGCCGTGGAAACGGTCCATCGGCACCTGTGTATCGGCCGCGACGATGATCGCATCGGCTTCTTTGATTTCTTCTGCAGTCAATACATTCTTAGCTCCGCCGGAACCTCTGGTTTCTACCTTGATCGCATAGCCGAGTTCCTTTGCTTTCTTCTCCAATGCCTCAGCTGCCATGTACGTATGTGCAATTCCGGTCGGGCATCCTGTCACTGCTAGAATCTTCTTTGTTGCTTCTGAGATAGTCGGAATCGCTTCCTCCTGCATCGCATCACCATTTTCTGCCTTATCAATGATACTTAGGAATTCGTCTACCGTCTTTGCGGATTTCAATGCATTCGTGAAATCCTCGTCCATAAGAAGCACGGATAATTTGCTCAGTACATCGAGATGGACATTGTCTGCGGTATCCGGTGCCGCAATCAGGAACAGCAGATGTACCGGCTCGCCGTCTAACGAATCGAAATCCACACCATCCGGAATCACCATCGCTGCAAGTCCTGCCTGCTTCACGGCTGCCGACTTACAATGCGGAATCGCAATTCCTTCTCCGATTCCGGTTGTTCCTTCCTGTTCTCTTGCATACACACCCTTGCGGTATGTGTCAACATCTGCGATCTTTCCGCTCTCTGCCATCAAGGCCACGGCACGATCCAGTATCTCTTCCTTTGAGTTTACCTTCGCACCAAGGTAAATACTCTTCTTGTCTAACAAATCTGTAATTCGCATACGCAACCCCTCCTTTATCATTTTTTGCCGAAGGTCTTTACATACAAGCCTTCGACTTCTTCCTTCGTTGCAAGCTCTTCCGAAAATGCACTCGCACTTCCGGTACATACGCCTATTTCAAATGCGTTTTTATACGCATCTGCTCCGCCATCTGTAATCAGATACCCGGCAATAAATCCAGCTACCATCGAATCTCCGGCGCCTACGGAATTTTTCACCGTGCCCTTTGGAGCCTCTGCCCTGTACTCACTTCCGTCCTCCGCAAGTAATACCGCGCCATCACCCGCCATGGACACGAGCACATTCCGTGCGCCCTGCTCCTGCAGCTTCTTCGCATATTTGCATACATCGTCTTTGTCTTTGATCTCCACTCCGAAGATCTCGCCGAGTTCGAAATTATTCGGCTTGATCATAAAAGGCTTATATGGAAGCACATTCACCAGAAGATCTCTTGTCGCATCTACAACGATCTTCAACTTCTTGTCCTGCAGACGCTTCATGATATCCATATACGCGGACTGCGGCATGCTCTCCGGAATCGAACCTGCCAGCACAAGGATATCGCCCTCCTGCAAGGTCTCTAACTTCTGATATAGCTGTTCCAATGCATCCGCGGAAATCTTCGGTCCCTGTCCGTTAATCTCGGTTTCCTCCTTCGCGCGGATTTTGACATTGATTCGTGTCATGCCTGCATCTAACTCAATAAAATCACTTTCCACACCTTTTGCCCTCAGCATGGATTTCAAAACCTCTCCGGTAAATCCGGCCGTAAAACCAAGTGCCTGATTCTCGAATCCAAGATTCTTCAATACCATAGATACATTGATTCCTTTTCCACCCGGCAGAATCTTCTCGCCACTGGTACGGTTGACATATCCAAGATTCACGCAATCCAGATCCTGCACATAGTCGAGAGAGGGATTAAATGAAACAGTGTAAATCATACGCTCACCTCCGTGATATTCTTCATTCCTCTGTACTCATTATTTTCAATCTTCGTTGTAATTATCCTTGCAGACTTGAATTCCGCAAAACTAATCGAACAAATCTCACCGAATTTGCTGCTGTCGCACAGCACATAGCGTTCCTTCGTCTTCTGCATGGATTTCTTCTTCACCATTGCTTCTTTGACATCCGGTGTTGTAAATCCGTTGCCCTTTGTCACGCCGTTCGCCCCCCAGAAGCCTTTCGTGAAGTTGTATTTATCCAGAGAGATAATCGCTTCTTCTCCAACGATTGCCTCTGTGACCGGCTTGAACTCACCGCCAAGGATATATGTCGTATAGCCTTTCTGTGACAAATGCTTTGCATGTGCAAATGAGTTTGTGACGAATATCACATTCTTCGCTGTGATATAGTCGATCATCAGCTCGGTTGTCGTTCCGGCATCCATATACACCACATCCTGATCCTCGATCAATGCCGCCGCATATCTGGCAATCTCAATCTTTTCTTCCCGGTTGATCTCCTTCCGGTATTCCACCGCATCATCCTTCACATGGAAGCTTCCACCGATTGCCATCGCACCGCCATGTACCTTCACCAGTCTGCCTTCCTTATCCAGTGCGTTCAGATCCCGCCGGATCGTGGACTCGGAAATATCAAGAAGCTGCATCAGTTCCTGTACGGAAACGCTGTGTCTCTGTTCTACTGCTGCAAGTATCGCCTGCTGTCTTTCTTCTCCTAACATGTTTCTCCTTTCCGTCAAAAGCATTCATTTTATTTCAATTTCGTTCAACTTTTCTATATGATAACGTCATTTTCCGTCATTATCAATCATTTTCTTTCATTTTTTTACCTTTTTTAGTCACTTTTTCAATCAAATTCCGTCAAAATGCAGTCATAAAAATAATGTGCATAAACTATAGCAAAAAAACAAGAGGCTTTACGCCTCTTGCTTTTTTCTCACTCATCCGATTATTTTCCTGTATGAAACTTACGTTTTTCCTCATACATTTTTTCATCCATACGCATCAGAAATGTTTCCGCATTATCCCCTTCTCCAAATTCTGTGCACCCCATAGCCACGCTTAATGTAAACACTTCCTCCTTACACTTGTTAAATTTGGCAAGATTACTATTTATCTCATTCATCGTAGAGAAAACGTGCTCTTTATCAACATCTGACAACAAAACGATAAATTCATCACCTGCATACCGAATTGCCATTCCTGTATCCGGTATAGATTTAAATAAAATATTTCCCATTACACAGATAGCACGATCACCTATATTGTGACCACAATTATCATTTATATGTTTAAAATTATTAATATCCATCATAATTCCATGTAATGGTCTTCGGTTCGTATTTTCTCTTTCTGCAAGCACCGCATTAAAATATCTGCGATTAAACAGTCCCGACAGTTCATCCATATATAAATTTTCCGCATAAGACTGCATTTGTACAAATGTCAATGCTACTGCAACCAGCACCCATGATGTTGTTATGCCATAGCAGAAAAACTGAATCAGCACGCCTACCACACAGGGACCAACGAAAAACAGTATCGGGAAAAAGTTCAAATTAACACCCTGCTTTTTGGAATGATATACCGAATATATACTATGCGCAAAATAAATCATAAGTGAAATATATCCAAGAATCGCGCCTTCGCATCTCTGATATTCATTGTTTACTGATATTTTAAATATGAACTCCGTACCAAAAAGATTATATAAAACAGCTATAACTTCCACAATCCACGGAATCATTATGACTCCAACTTTATGGAATATCCTTTTATAGTTCCTGTAAATACGGAGTTGTACATATATACACCACAGCAAACCGATACTTACCGTTCCAACAAAACACAAGCTGTTGGAAATATAATTAACTACTCTGCCACCTGTTAAATCCTTTCCATCTAACATAAAGGAAACCGTCTCAGCCAATGCTCCAAGCAAATTTACAATTGCCATTCCATCATATATCTTATCTTCCATATGAAGAATCTCTCTGTTTTTTCGTCTACAAATCAGAAGAAAGCTCATCATCAGTACAGTTATTCCATTTGCCACCAATATCTCTTCTATATTTATCATTTATTTTATATCCTTTCCCCCCGACCATTGTACTCACGGTTTGCAAAGCATTTTGTATATTTCTGACAACTCTTCATAAAAAAGCACAATCCAAACTGGACTGTGCTTTTTATTATAATTACGCCATCTGTGTCTGAAACAGCGTATCGATCTCTTCTTTCGTTGCAAGCTCCTCGGAAAATGCACTGGCACTTCCGGCACAGATACCAAGCTTCAACGCATACTCATAATCGTCACGCTCGATATAACCTGCCAGGAATCCGGCAAGCATCGAATCACCGGCACCGACAGAGTTCTTCACCTGTCCCTTCGGTGCGGCTGCGCGAATCACTCTGCCATCCTCTGTCACAAGGACTGCACCCTGATATGACATGGAGACGAGCACATTTCTCGCGCCACGCTCCTGCAGCTGCTTCGCATACATCTCTGCCTGATCCATCGTCGTTACTTCCACACCGAACAGATTTCCAAGCTCGGTACGGTTTGGCTTGATTAAAAATGGGTGATACGGAAGAACATTCGTGAGCAGTTCTCCGGTCGCATCCACGATAATCTTGTTGTTATTGTATTGCAGCATCTGCATGATATCCATATACGTTGTCTTGGCCATGCAGTCCGGCAGGCTGCCCGCAAGTACCAGATAATCATCCTGATCCAGATAGCCAAGCTTCTCATAGAGCTCTGCGATATCCTCGCTCTTGATCTCCGGTCCCTGTCCGTTGACCTCTGTTTCATCGCCACAGCGCATCTTGACATTGATACGGGTCAGTCCATTTGCAATATCAATAAAATCCGCATTCATATCCCGCTGCATCAGCAACGCTTTCAAAGCTTCTCCGGTAAATCCTGATGTAAAGCAGATTGCACGGTTGTCGATACCGAGATTCTGCAGTACGATCGATACGTTGATGCCCTTTCCGCCCGGCAGAATCTTCTCTGCTGTCGCGCGATTTACCTGATTTCGTTCAAATTCCGTCAGATCCATAATATAATCAAGCGACGGGTTAAATGTAACCGTATATATCATATTTTTTCCTTTCTCTCGATGAGTCAATCCCGAACCAATACATTAATTTTATAATACCCTATTCCCCGCGTGATTGTAAATGTTTTTTTTATCTATACATTCCTGGGATTCCTATACGCTTTCGTTACTCCTTCACGGACAGTATAATTACCATCACTAAAATACATGCCATACCCACCAGATCCATCGTCGTCATGACCGTTCCAAGCCACAACACGGAAAAAAGTGTTGCCGAAACCGGTTCCACACTGGAGATCATGCTGGCACGCACCGGGCCGATGTCATGTACTCCCTGCAGGAATAGCAGAAATGACATCATCGTTCCGATCAGAACCATCGCCGCAACTGCTAATACCCCATGGAAATCGAGATGCACCGGAATCGTCCATACCTTGACGATACAGCTATATGCCACGCCACAGATCAGCATACCGTAGCCGACAACCGGCTGGCTGCCCCATTTCTTGAGCATCCGCTCCGGAAGCAGGGTATACATGCAGAACCCAAATGCTGCAAGCAATCCCCACTTCAGTCCCTCTTTCGAGATACTCATCTGATGGATATTTCCGTGCGTTGCGATGAGAAATGTACCGCCAACCGCCAGAAGCACCGCCACAATCTCGCGAAACTTCGGCGGACGTAATCTGCGCACACAGGATATGATCAGCACCATCACCGGTGCCAGATACTGCAACGCCGTTGCAATCCCGGCATTCGTATAATGAATGGCTTCCAGATATGCATACTGGCACAAGCCCACACCGAATATCGCAAACAGGACAATCCCAAAGAAATCCCGGGTGGACTTGAATATATCAAATGCCGCTTTCCGTTCGCGTATAATATATGCAATTGTAAGGATTACACCTGTCACAAGCATGCGCATGCACGAAAGCCATGCCGTGTTGATGTTGTAGTGTGAAAACAAAAACTGTCCGCAGGCACCCGAAAATCCCCACGCGATTGCGCCAACCAGTACGCACAGCACACCGCGCAGCTGATTCCCATGTGTACCATTATCATAATTTTTTCGTTTACTCATTGCTGATTTACCAGAACAGCCTTGATCTCATCCACATTCGCATATCCGTTTTTCTCCATGATATACTTCAAAGCCTCCTGTATATCCTCCTCTGTCAGAATAATCTGCTTGCTCTCCTCTGTGACGACCGTACAGCCGCCCTTCATATCACAGCATCTGCCACTACAATTATTCTTCTGTATATTTTTCCGGCTGATCGCGCCGATTTCCTCGAGCGTATTGATCATGCGGTACACGGTCGCAATTCCAATGCTGTTGTCCCGCTTATGCGCCAGAAAATAAACTTCCTTACAACAGGTATATTCTTCGTTCGCAATAATATCGACGATCAGCTTGCGCTGCTCTGTCAGACGATATCCATGTTCCTTGAGTGAAGCCAGAATCTCTTCCTTACTGCTTGCCACCTGTCCGATTGGTTCCTGATCGTTCATTCTGTCACCTCTTTCGCTTCTATTTCATTCTTTATATTTGCGCTCTTTAGTTTTTTAACGATACTCCGGTACAAGATCACGGACAATGTCGTTCCGATCGTCCACCCGACCGGCCACGCGAGCCAGATTCCGGTGCTGCCCCATTCCCTTGAGAAAAGAGCGGCTAAGATCACGCGCAGAAACAGATCCAGAAATGTTGTAACCATAAACTGCTTCATTGCTCCAACGCCCCGCAGGACACCGTCCGTAATCAGCTTAACCGACACTACAAAATAAAATGGTGCTAACATATGCAGGAATTCAACACCGACCTTCTTCGCCTCGATACTGTTTTCATCCATGAAAAGCTGCACCAGACTGCCGCTGCACAGAAGATACAATATTACAACCGGGACACAGGTAAGAAAAATCAGCTTCAGTGCTGCCTTGCATCCCTGACTGATCCGCTCGATTTTCTGTGCGCCAAGATTCTGTGCCGCAAAATTTGAGACACCGTTCCCAAGCATCGTAAAGGTTGTGATAACCATGTTATTGAGCTTCACTGCCGCCGCATATCCCGCAATCACATCCGAGCCGAAGCTGTTGATAATACTCTGGATGATGATATTTCCGATCGACACGAAGCCCTGCTGCAGGGTACTTGGTATCGCAATCTTCAGCATCTTGCCGAAGATCTCTCCGGAAAATACCGGCACCCTCTGATGTCCTTCGTGTTCATCCTTGATCTTCCGCAGCCGGAGCAGCACAACGATCACGGACAGGATACAGCTTACGCCCTGGCAGATAAATGTTGCCCACGCGACACCTGCCACGCCCATATGAAAGCTCTTTACAAACAGGATATCTACAAACACGTTCGATACCGATGAAAAAGCTAAGAATATAAACGGTGTTTTCGAATCTCCGAGTGCCGAGAATATACCGGTTGCAATGTTATAGAAAAACAAAAATACAAGTCCGCCGGTATACACGTCCAGATACAGTTTAGAATCTGCAAATATATCTGCCGGCGTGTGTATCAGATGCAGCAATGCGCCGCCTGCAAAAAGTCCGGTTAGTGTCAGAATCAGACACAGCACCGCCGAATATATAAATGTCGTATAGACGGTCGTCTTCATCTTCCGGTAATTCTTCGCCCCGAAAAACTGCGCCGCAATGACGGAACACCCCATGTTACAGCCAAACGCAAACGCCATATAAATCAATGTAATCTCATAAGAATTTCCCACGGCTGCAAGTGCATTTTTACCAACATATTTTCCTGCGACCAGACTGTCTGCAATGTTATAAAGCTGCTGGAAAATGACGCTTCCAAGTAACGGAATGCAATACCTCCACAATACACGCTCCGGTTTCCCTACTGTTAAATCCTTATTCATCGTTGCCGCACCGTATGTCCGGTACGCCTCGCCTCCTTTTTTTCTCATGAGATAGTTTGCGTATATACGTCGGGATCGAGTCTCCATAATATACGATGTATTGAAACTAAGAAGTACTAGATGTTCTGATTTATATATTTCTACCGCACGCAACCGCCGTCAATTCGCCATCCATGGCTCAATGACGGCTTGTTTGAACATCGTGTTCAAACATTGCTGATATCACACAGAACATCAAGAACTTCTAAGTTCCAAACATATGTATATTATGGAGACTCGATCCTGACATATATATACACAAACTATCTCATTGCTCTCATATTAATCTCAGTGTTCCTTGTATGTGCCAAGTATCTTAATGTCGTTATACACTTGAATCTGCCTTAATGTTTCCACGACAACTTCGAGCCGCTCGGTCAGGCAGTCGATCTCGATGTAGAAGTTGTAGGTTCCCATCGATTGTTTTGTCGGACGGGACATGATCGAGATCAAGTTGATGCGTTTGTCATAGAACCGGCGCAGGATATCGAACAGGATTCCGGGCCGGTCGGTGGCAGGCATGATATAGACCGGGATTCGTACTTTCTCCCGTGTAAGCTCCGCGGCTTTCTCTGTGCCATCCGCATCTGCATTCAACCCTTTCTCGTTACTTACAAGCTCTTCTAACTGCTTTTCAAGGTCCGGATTCTCCACGTCTAACACGCCCTTGCGCAGGATGATAAAACGGGTATGATTGCCCTTTGCATCTGTCACATCTTCTGCAAGCACGCGCACATCGCCCGCCTGTATCACATGATGTGGTACAATTGCCGCTGTTCCTGGTTCATCCTGTATCTTGTAATAAGATTCCATGTTACTGTTCGTCGTTACAATCTCTGCGTCACGCAGGGTATGCAGGAACTGTCTGCACTGCCCGTTCGTCTTGAACTGCACATAAATCTTCCGGATATCTTCTATCTTCTCTGCATTGGCAAGCAGTGAAAACTGGACTGCCACCTGATTTTCATCGACGATATAGACGTTTTTCTCCAGCAACAGGTCAAGTGTCCGCTGCACATAGCCATCCAGCATATTTTCTACCGGAACAACCGCATACGCACACGCTTCGTTCGTACAGAGCTGTTCGAACACATCGTCAATTGTCGGACAATAAAGCGGTTCTAATGATTCCCCATGTACTGCCTCATATTTCTTATTATATTCTTCATAGGACTTATCGCAAAATGTCCCTTTCGGTCCTAATACTGCTATCATGTAGATGTCTCCTCCCGAACGTGCATTTCCAATCTGCTGATTCACTTGCAGAATCCAGCTGATTGCTTCATCTGTACACGCATTATATCCACTCGAAATTTCCACCGGTAATGGCAAGACTGAGTAATGCGTCCATCTTCTCGACATCCTCGCCCTCCAATACCTGTATCAGCTTTGCGGTGTCTTCAGCCACCTGCATAGCCTCATCCGGTCCAATCTCCGGATCAAATTCCGCCTCACAGTATGGACAGTTGATATGCTCCATCGTCTGCAGAGACAAGAATTTCTCTCCACAGCTTTCACATTCATAATACCCACAACGGGTTGTTCCTTCCGGTACATAATACATATGCTGACTTTACTCCTTTACATCTATCTCTTTCACGGGATTCCTTATTCTGTATCATCGGAATCTCCTGTATCCTCCAATTTAGTTTCACCCTTCAGGTCGTTCAGGTTTGTCGCCGGGAAGATGTCTGCCACATCATTGATTGCGATATACGCATACGGATCAATGCTATGTACCAGATTCCGCATCTTGCCGACCTGGAACCGGTTCACAATGAAATACACCAGCGTGCGGTCGGTATTCGAATAATATCCTTTCGCATCAATCGTTGTGATACCGTTTTCAAATGCGGCGGAAAGTGCCTCGCACACATGCTTCGGATGTTCTGTCACGATAAAAGCTGCCTTGGAACGGTCGAAGCCCTCCACGAAGAAGTCAATCGTTTTGGATGCCGCCGCATAAGTCACAACCGAGTAAAGCGGCAGAATCCAGCTGTCAAGCACGATTCCACATATGATGTACAAGATTACATTGTACGCCATTACGAACGAGCCAAGACTTAACCCAAGCTTCTTCGCGAACATCACACCGATGATGTCGATACCATCCATTGCACCGCCAAACCGTACCGCAAGTCCGCTTCCGCAGCCGGAGATAATACCGCCGAAGATTGCACACAGAAACAAATCACTTCCGGCAAGCGGGGATACGATCGTCACATCCACCGGCAGAATATCTGTGATGATCCATGCAACAATGGAATAGATCAAAACCGCATAAATCGCATAGATTGTAAATACCACACCCTCGCGCTTTAATCCAAGTAAGAAGATTGGAATATTTAAGAGAATCAAAACCAGGGAAAGACTGATCCATTTCGGTGTGAGCTGGGACACCAGCATAGCAGTTCCCGAGATACCGCTATCATACAGTTTGACGGGCGCTAAAAATATAACAACGCCAAACGCATTGACGATTCCCGCAACCGTCAGGAGCAAAAAGTTCTTGATACTGAGCATGCCACATACTTTCCTGATTTTTCCCATTCGCAATCCTCCTGCTATAATATGTATCGCCCCCTCACATACGTTCGGCGGCAGATCGTCGGAAACATCCTAAATCATTCACTTCGTTCATGATGTTTCCTCCTAATTTTTAATTTTACTTACAAGTTCTCGATCTGTTCCCGAAACGGGCGAAACGCAGATGGTAATGCATACGTCTCGTCCAGACTCTCCTTTGTTACCCACTTCCATTTTTTATTTGTTCTTCGACAGCGGATATAATACGCTGTCATATGCCATTCCACATGGCTGAATATATGTGTATAGCTTGTCTGCATCAGAAGATCCACCGGTTCAGTCTGCCAGCCGGTTACCTGTGTTACCGCCTCCTGCTTGTCAAGCTTTGCATCCACATTCGGGAATTCCCACATGCCTGCCAGAAGTCCGCTTGCGCTGCGCTTATGCAGTGCCACGGTATCCTCCGTAAGCAAGATAAATACCGTCTTATCCACAATCTTACGTTTCTTCTTCTCACTGCGGACGGGCAGATTTCTCCAGGTGTCCTGCTTTCGTGCCTGACAAATCTCCGCTACCGGGCATACGTCACACCGCGGTGCACCATTTGGCACACAGACGGTCGCGCCAAGCTCCATCAGTGCCTGCGTCGCGATCCCGGGATTCTTCCGTGGATACGTCTCCTGCAGTTTTCGCGTGATTCGCTTCTTCGTTGTCTGCAGATCAATATTAGCATCATCCGCCAACAACCGGCTATACACACGCAATACATTTCCATCCACCGCCGGTGTCGGTGCAGCAAAGCAGATCGACGCGATTGCACCCGCCGTGTAATCACCGATGCCGGACAAACTCCGGATCTGCGCATATTCCGAGGGAAATACGCCTGCATAATCTGCACAGATCGTCTGTGCCGCCTTCTGCAGGTTGCGCACACGATTATAATATCCAAGTCCTTCCCAGAGCTTTAAGATCTGTTCCTCCGGTGCCTCCGCCAGATCCACAATCGTCGGAAGTGCCGTAAGGAAGCGCCGGTAATATTCTTTGACCGCCTCCACACGCGTCTGCTGCAGCATAATCTCCGACAGCCACACATGGTACGGTTCCTTATCCTGTCTCCAAGGAAGTTCACGCTTATGTGCTTCATACCACGGGATGAGTGCCTCAAACATGGCAATAAGCACTTGTTCTTCTGTCCTCATTAAAAGTCAAGCTTGATGAA
>USFH01000043.1 GCA_900553925.1 uncultured Clostridium sp. | reverse complement strand
GTGATCTTCCGGTTTTTTGGCACTTTGCTCCTACACGCTTGATTCCTATTACTTTACACTTGGAGCAATCTTCCGGTTTTTCGACATTTTACTCCTACACGCTTATTTCCTATTACTTTACACTTGGAGTAATCTTCCGGTTTTTTGACATTTTGCTCCTGCCTGCTTGCTTCCCAGACAAAAAAGCATAAGAAAACGCGCCGGCATAAGCCGACGCGTTTTGCGGGGGAGAAGAATTGGTTTATAAACCAATCTATATTAATCAGCAGATATAGCCGCTGTCTTAATAATGAATTTTGTTACGCCTGCTGCATCGTCAGACTTACCACCGAAGCTGTCATACTCGGTTGCGGCTTCCATAGCTGCCTGCAGTCTTGCAACAGAATCCTTCACATCACCATTGTATGCGCTTACCATCTTCTTGATTGCATCGTTGTTCAGAGATACAAGGCTTTCGTTCAATGTGCCTGCACCATCAGCTACCTGAGAAGCTCCATCTGCAAGTGTTGATGCGCCGTTCTTCAACTGACCAGCGCCACTCGCAAGGGCGTTTGCACCATTTACTAACTGGCTGATACCATCCTTCAATGCCGGAACTGATCCTGCTAATGTAGATGTTCCCTTCGCAAGTGCATTCGCACCGCTTACTAAGCTATAGCCGTTTGCCTGTGTTGCTTCAATCTGGGAAGCAATCGTTGCCTTTGCTGTCTCCGCACCCTGTACGGCTGCAGCACCTGCTGCCTGAGAAGCTGCCTGTGTACATGCAGCGACAACCGAGTTTCCAATGGCGTCTGCTCCCTGTGCCGCGATTCCGGATGTTGTCTTTGCAGCCAAATCCTTCAAAGCCTTCTCTGCAGCCGCTTTTGCATATGCTACATTGTCTGGTTTTTTGGCATAAGACATATATGCTGAGCCAAAAGCTGTCGCCATGGCCGCCTGAGCACTTGCTTCATCAAGGCCATTATCCTTTGCATTATTATATGCTTCCTGCGCAGCTGTCTGTGCTTGCGCCGACGCACCTTGTGCCAGTATAGCTCCCTGCATCTGTTCTAACAGAGATACTCCTGTATCAGGATTCGCTGTAGTATATGATGCATACAGCTGATCCGAAGCGCTTGTCATGTTATTCTGATAAGCTGATACAGCACCGTTATAAATGGTGTTGTACATATCTGTTCCCTTTGCAAGCTGAGCAGCCACCTGCGTACCTGCCTGCTGTGCAACGGCTGCCTGCTCCTCAGCGGTCATCTTTGTATTTACAGCTGTATCTAATGTATTGATACCATTTGCAATGGACTGTGCACTCTGGTCAATGACTGCAACACCACTTGCCAGATCACCGGATGAGCTTGACAGAGTTTCCATACCTGCCTTCAGGCTACCAGCACCCGTTGTCAGATCACCCATCTTGCTTGCCAGTGTTCCGGCACCTTCGGACACCTGACCGGCGCCATCGGAAAGCTCGCCGGAGCCATCAGCTAACTGATTACCGGCACTGCTCAGAGCCTCTGTCAGATCATCCAGATCTGTCAGATCCAGATCGCCGGAGTAGTCCATCTCAGAACCATTGACTAACATTGTCACTGTCATATCGAGCGAGAAATCTGTCACATCTGCACTTACCTCTACATAATCCGGAATCTCTGTATCAAGATCCTTGGCGGCGTCCTTCACGCCACTGTCAAGGCCGGGAACTGCATAACCAACCACGATGTTGCTCTCGCCCTGTGCGAGGTACTTACCATTTGTTACCTGAATGTTCGTGAAGTTATCGCCGAGCACCATGCCGGATACTGCTATGAATGGTACGGAGATATCCTCATCCTTGCCATTTACATCTTTCGTAACAGTCTCATTGCTTGTGTAATCCAGACGGATCTTTACCTTACCGCTCTTACCTGCTAGGTCTTCCGGCGAGATCTCATTTCCATCGAGATAATAAGTTGCCTTTACAGAGACCGGAAGCTGCTTATCGGTTGTACCCTGATAGCTGATCTCATTTCCGGCAGCGTCCCATGTAATCTTGTTTCCGTTCTGTGTAAATGTCTCGTCACCCTTGACATTTACGATATCCTTCAGATCGGTTGTGTCCTCGATCTTATCGTTCTTGTCGCGGTTCTTCAAAGTCTCGTTGACCAGGATATTGTCCACGTCACCATTTGCCTTGGCGAATACATAGACGGTCTCATCCTTATCAACATCTTTCTCTTTGAGGTTTACGTTATCTGCGAGCTGATCTGCCAGATCATCGGTGTTCATGATCGTTGTTGCGTCTGTATCGCTTGCCTTGTCATCGCCTGCCAGATACTCCTTGTCGTGCTTTGCAACATCTGTGCCGGTACCTGTGATACCTGCGACACAGGAAGCAACCGCAAGTGCAACCGCGCCGGTCGAACCTGCAATATATTTTGTCGTTTTCTTCCATTCGTTCTTATTTAAATGTTTCATAATATAATCTCCTTCCTATATTCCATCCTTTTCCAATATGGTTGATTAAGTCTATTTCCAACTGTGCCCGATCTTCTTCAAAATATCTTACTGCTCTGCCCGCTTTTCCTTATTGATAAATCCAGCACTTGTATGAATGATCACCTTATCGAAGATCATGAACATGGTTGGAAGTAAGAGAATAACAACTACCATACTGATCAACGCGCCACGTGCCATCAGTGTACACAGGGAACTGATCATATCAATGTTTGAATACATACCAACACCGAATGTTGCGGCGAAGAAGCTCAATGCACTGACAATGATGGACTGTACAGAGCCCTTCATTCCTTCGATGACCGCTTCTTTCTTCTCAAGGCCGTTATGTCTTGCACGCTTATATTTGTTCGTCATCAGGATCGCATAATCGACCGTCGCACCAAGCTGGATCGTACCGATTACGATAGAAGCGATAAACGGAATCGCCGTCTTCGTGTAGGTAGGAATACCCATGTTGATGAAGATTGCGAACTCGATAACAGCGACCAGAATGATTGGAAGTGATATCGACTTAAATACAAATGCAATGATTATAAAGATAACGCCGATGGATACGGCACTTACCATCTTGAAATCCTCATCTGTGATCTCGATCAGATCCTTCGTACATGGTGCTTCACCGATCAGCATACCATTTTCATCACAATCCTTGACCATCTGCTTCAAGGTATCACACTGCGCATTTACTTCATCCGAAGCGACCTTGTATTCCGACATGATCAAAAGCATCTTATATTTACCACTCTCGAACACTTCACGGATCTGATCCGGAAGCATATCCTTTGGAATCGTAGAACCGACGATGCTGTCAAGTCCAAGCACTGCCTTGACACCGTCTACCTTCTCCATTTCCTTTGTCATCTTTACAACATCCTTTGTCGATGTGTTCGCATCCAGAAGCACCATGTGGGTTGCACCCATGTGATACTGCTCTTCCAGTTTGTTGTTCGCTGTGATACTCTCCAGACTCTCCGGAAGTGTACCTGCCAGGTCATAATATACGGTGTTGTGTGTGTAACCGTAAACAGCAGGTCCGATCAGCACGAAGAACAAAATCAGGAATATGTAAAAATGCTGTGTTACCCATTTTGAAATACCGGACAGATCCGGAAGGATAACCTTGTGTTTTGTCTTCTCGATTGCGTTATCAAATATCAAAATCATAGATGGAAGAACCGTTACACAACAGATTACGCCGAACACAACACCTTTTGCCATAACAACACCTAAGTCCATACCAAGTGTGAAGCTCATGAAGCACAGAGCAATGAAGCCTGCCACCGTTGTGATGGAACTGCCGACAACCGAAGATATCGTGTTTGAGATCGCATGCGCCATCGCACGCCCCTTCTCGCCCGGATATACCTGCTGCTTCTCTTCGTAGCTGTGCCACAGGAAGATGGAGTAGTCCATTGTGACACCGAGCTGCAAGACTGCTGCCAACGCCTGTGTGACATAGGAGATTTCTCCCTTGAACACGTTGGTACCTAAGTTATATACGATCGCCATGCCGATACTAAGCAGGAAGAATACCGGGATGATCGCCGAGTCCATTGCAAGTGCAAGGACAATCGTTGAAAGGATGACCGCGATCAGTACATAGATTGGTGTCTCCTTGTTCGACAGGTTCTTCGTATCTGTTACGACTGCAGACATACCGGAGAGGTAACACTGCTTATTCATAACCTTACGTAAGTTCTCGATGGCATCCATCGTCTCATCGGCTGAGATGGAATTCGGATACAGAACAAACAGGATCGTGGAGTCCGCATCCTTGTTGATGAACACATCCTTGATGCTGTCCGGAAGCATCTCCACCGGTACGGACAGATCAAGGAAGGAATCATACCATAATACATCCTTTACTCCGTCCACCTTACACATTTCCTTCCGCATCTTGGAGATGTCTTTGTCGGACATTCCTTCGACGACGCACATGGAAAATGCACCGGTTCCAAATTCATCCACCATAATCTCCTGGCCTTTCATTGTATCAATCTCGTCCGGGAGATAGTTCAAAATGTCGTAGTTTACACGGGTATGAAAATATCCGAAGGCTGACGGAATCAGTAAGAGAATACCGATTATCAGAATCAGACTTCTATGTTTTACTACCCACTTTCCAAATCGAATCACGATTCATCCACCTTTCTTTCTTTTCATTCTTGATTCTTTCTTTGTTGCAACCCTATAATAAAAAAGAGATTGAATATATGGAACATTCAATCTCTTTTAAATGTATTGTGTTTCTATACAGACCTATTCTTTTGTATAATTATATTGACATCCGTGCGTTCGTGTATAGCTAATTTATATCTTTTATCTCAAATTCCCTCTTGACAAAAACACATCTTATCTTAAACAAGTTCATTCAATACATCCATCATAGAGGATTTCGTCAAATATTTATAAATCTCCGACAAATCCTTCGGTGCAATCATATAATCCCGTTTGATCCACGCAATCGCCACATAGCACATGGAGTTTGCGTAGTATTCGGCAATAATCTGACGGTCAAGCCATGGGTATTTGTGATTCTTACCCTGTTTCTTCTGATCAATTATGTCTAACAAAAGCTTTGAGACCTCGCTTCGTGCAATGCTTTCAAACGAATTCTGCCCCTCTATGCAGACAGCACGCTCGTAAAAGCTCCGGTCATTCTGGATATTCGAGAACAGCAACGTCAGTCCTTCCTGTATCATATCATTCATCAAAAGCGGCTTGATCGGTGCAAGCAGGTCATGCCGGACAATATACTCCAAAAGCGCGTATTTGTCCGAAAAATGATTATAGAATGTTGGCCGGATCACGCCCGCCTTATCCGTGATATCCTTAATCGTAATTTTCTCCATCGGCAGTTTGCAGAGCAGCTCCTTAAAGCTTCTTGCAAGCAGTTCATCCGTTGTTTCTCTTTTCCCTTTTGGCTGCATACTTATCCTTCCTTCTCTGTTTCCTATCCTTTTGAACTACCCACACCTATGCAATCTCCGCATCTTCTACAGAAGCGGTGCCACCAACCGCAGCAGGCTCTGTCCGAACATCTTCATTTTACTTGTCTTCCGGATCTCCTCCAACGTCACTTCATCACACTTCGCAAGTGTGAGCATATAGTCTTCCTTAATTTCATAGATGACTCTGCTGTTGAACATCCAGACGCCACATTCAAAATGCAGATACAGACTCCGATAGTCAAAATTAATCGTTCCGACCGTCGCAACCTTATCATCCACAACTACCGTCTTCGCATGAATAAAGCCCGGCGTATACTGATAGATCTTCACCCCCGCTTCAATCAGCTGGTAATAATACGACTGGGTCACCAGATACACCAGTTTCTTATCCGGAATGCCAGGTGTGATGATCCGCACATCGATCCCGCTTTTTGCCGCAAGTGTCAGCGCGGTTACCATCTCATTGTCGATAATCAGATACGGCGTTGTAATATACACATAATGCTTTGCCTTGTTGATCATATTCAGGTAGATATTCTCGCCGACGATTTCATTGTCCACAGGCGTATCTCCATATGGCTGTATGTAGCCATCCGAGAAAAATGCAATCTCCTGATGTTTCTCCGGCGAATACGAAGAATAATCGTCCTTCTCTCCGGTTAACATCAGCCATGTCTGAAGGAACATCAGTGTAAGATTCCACACCGCTTCACCCTTCAGCATGATACCGGTGTCCTTCCAATGTCCGAACCGTGATTTCTTGTTGATATATTCGTCCGCGAGATTGATTCCCCCGGTAAATCCCACATATCCGTCAATAACCGTAATCTTCCGGTGGTCACGGTTGTTCTGCCGCAGGTTAAAGAACGGTCCGATCGGGTTAAATGCGGCAACCTTGATTCCCTTCTCCCTCATATCCTTAATAAATCGGGACGGAATCCACATCGAGCAGCCAAAATCATCGTAGATCAGACGTACATCCACGCCTTCCTTCGCCTTTCGCTCCATGATTTCCAAGATCGTATCCCACATCTCGCCCTGCTTGATAATAAAATATTCCATGAATATAAAATGTTTTGCATTGTTTAATTCTTCCACAAGCTTCGCAAAATTATCCTCGCCAAGTGGGAAATACTTCACGACTGTATTCTTGTAGACCGGATATCCGGCCGTCTTCGAGATATACGTCGATTGCACACTCGCACTCTGGCTGAGCTTCCGGATCTCCCGCTGCCGGCTCTTATCACTTGGCATATACTGAAATGTATCGAGATGATTTTTCTGCGCATCCCGGATAAACTTCATGCGCGTCCGGTTGCCTGCGATTGCGATATATAGCGCGCCACCTAAGATCGGCGTAACTGCCATAAGCAGAATCCACGTCAGCTTATACGCAGGATTCTCCTGTTTATTGACGATATACAGAACGACCGATGCCGAAAGCAGCAACGCAAGCGTCTTCCAGTAGATCATATAATTCTTGGCAATTCCATACAGAAATACCCAGAAAAAGATCTGCAGAATCAGCGTAAATACAACAATGGCAATCTTCGTGATATAAACAGACTTCGCTTTATTCTGATGTCCATATCGCAACTTCTCATGTTCCTTATCATCATGATGTTTTGCTTTCACATCCAATGGTTCCTGCAATCTTCCCAGTCCTTTCTTATCTCTTCCTGTAAACTGTATCTATCAGGCTCTTACATCCATTATTCCCTGCTCCAGCGTCCCGACGCCCCACAAGGCAGAATCAATCCACTTTCCTTTACCGGAAGTCCAATCTCCTGTGATTCCACGCATCCTCCAAACTTCGCACAGACCTCTGTAGAGATCATATACGTAAGCACCGCCGGTGCCAGTCCGGTTGTATACGAATTCACAAGGAAAAATAATGGATCATCCGACAAAAGCTGACTTGCAAGCGCTATAAATGGATGAATTTTCTCCTCTAATTTCCAGATTTCTCCCTTCGGCCCACGTCCATACGACGGCGGATCCATGATGATTCCATCATAATGATTGCCACGACGGATCTCGCGTTCCACTAACTTTACGCAGTCATCCACAAGCCAGCGGATCGGTGCATCACCAAGGCCGGAGGATACCGCATTTTCCTTGCCCCAGGTTATCATCCCCTTCGATGCATCCACATGTGTAACCTTCGCACCGGCCTTCGCCGCCGCAAGCGTCGCACCTCCGGTATATCCAAAGAGGTTCAGCACTTTGATCTCCCTGCCGGCATTCCGGATCTTCTCTGAGAACCAGTCCCAGTTTGTTGCCTGTTCCGGAAAAAGTCCGGTATGCTTGAAGGTAAATGGTTTCAGATGAAATGTCAGATCCTTATAATGGATGCTCCATTGTTCCGGCAGATCAAAGAATTCCCACTCACCGCCACCTTTGTTACTTCTATGATAATGTCCATTCAACTTTTTCCACGCCGGATTCTTACGTGGTGTATCCCACAATACCTGAGGATCCGGACGCAGCAGCACGTATTTTCCCCATCGTTCCAATTTCTCCCCCTTGGAGCAATCTATAATTTCATAGTCCTTCCACTGATCGGCTACCCACATATACTTTTTATCCCTTTCGTCTATTTTTTTATACAGATAACAGTATTTTTTTATACTTGCAATACTAACACACTCTTTATAGATTATGCAAGAAATAAAAGATTCATCCACTTCAAGATGTATTCAAAAAAAATACAGTTTGCACGATTTGTAGTTCATGCAAACTGTATAAAATATTACCAATCACGTTTCTCGATCGGAATGTATTCCTTATGATGTCCGACGAATTTGTAAGCCGGACGGATAATCTTTCCTTTATTTACCAGCTCCTCGATCCGGTGTGCAGACCAGCCGGAGATACGGGAGATTGCAAAAATCGGTGTGAAGATCTCAATCGGCAGTTTCAACATCGTATAGACGAATCCACTGTAGAAATCGACATTTGCACAGACGGTCTTGAATGTCCGGCGATGCTCACTGATCAGATCCGCTGCGATGCGCTCCACTCTGTCATATAGTGCAAACTCATCCTGCAAGCCCTTCTCCTCCGAAAGCTTCTTCGCATATTTCTTCAGGATTACCGCTCTCGGGTCAGACTCGCTATAAACCGCATGTCCCATACCATAGATCAGACCGGAATGGTCGAAGCCCTTCTTATCCAGGAGTCCCTGCAGATACTCGGCGATTTCATCCTCATTCTCCCAATCCTTCACATGCATCTTCATATCATCAAACATCTGCTGTACCTTGATATTCGCACCACCATGCTTCGGTCCCTTCAGAGAACCAAGGGAAGCGGCAACAGTCGAATACGTATCAGTTCCTGTCGAGGTCAGTACGTGTGTCGTAAATGTTGAGTTGTTACCACCACCATGCTCCGCATGGATAACCAGGCAGACATCCAGAACCTTTGCTTCGAGATCTGTATATTTGCCATCGGTACGAAGCAGACGCAGGATGTTCTCTGCGGTCGAAAGCTCCTTCTTCGGTCTGTGGATAACTAAGCTCTTATCGAGATAATAATGTCTATACGCCTGATAACCATACGCCGCCATAACCGGGAACTGGGCAATCAACTGCAGACACTGCATCAGCACGTTTTTGATATCCAGATTGTTCGGATCCGGATCATACGTATACAAAGTAAGAACACATTTCTGCAGGACATTCATCATGTCACGGCTCGGTGCCTTCATGATAACGTCCCGGTTGAAGCTCTCCGGAAGCTGGCGAAGCTCACCAAGCACCTCCTTGAAGCAGTCAAGCTGTTCCTGACTTGGCAGATCACCGAACAAAAGCAGATACGTGGTCTCCTCGAATCCATACTGGCTGTTCCGGAAGCCCTGTACGAGCTGCTGCACTTCATATCCCTGGAAATAAAGCTCTCCCGGAATTGGCACACGGTGTCCATCCACTACGCTAAATCCCATAACGTCGGACACTTCTGTAAGTCCGGTCAGTACGCCTCGTCCGTTGGAGTCTCGAAGTCCCCGCTTTACGTTGTACTCTTCGTAGAGATTCAAATCAATCTTACCCGAATCGTTACAGAAACGTACATATTCATCTAGTATCTGGTCAAATTTCAAATCTGACATGCCATCAACTCCTTATTCTAACGTTTTGTCGGTTGAATAACTATATTCTATAATCTTCTTCGTCTCCGGATCTGCATAGACAGATATGGAAATATAGTCTTCGTCAAAATTATATGCACTATATGCTATAAAGGACGAATAATCATCCTGTGAATAATTATCCTCGCCAAGATCACTGTACACTGCTTCAAACTTACTTGCATCGTCGCCAATTCCTACGCCGCCCGGGAACACGATTGATCCTGAGAAATAGTCTGCATCAGCCTTGATTCTCGATACACAGCCAAACTGTGGCTGGATTCCATTCTTCGTATAATTCTCGAGACAGATATCAATCTTCTCCCCATTTTTCTCCATGGAGGTTGATACATATGTCTCTCCTCCGATGTAATCATCTACGGAACTGTCTAATGTCCAGCCATCCTTCTCAAGCTCTGTGAAAGGAACCGGCAGTACATAATTCTTTCCATCCAATGTGATGATTCCATCAAACCGGTCGGTACTTGCGCCTTCCGGTGCAACGTATCTCGAATTAATCTCCGGCGCATCTGTACTCAGATCTGCCACGCCACCTGCAAGTGCATCCGGCAATGCCGAATTCACAAGTGTAATCTTCACGAGATTATCCTTAGCAGACACCTCTAAGTCTACGCCGTCCTCATACTCATCACCTACATAATCAAGCGACACATATGTACCGCTGCCATCATAGTATTCGCCATCCGCACGATATTCCGGTGCACCAAATGCCGTCTTGATATCTGCTTCTGTTGCCTTCAGAAGCTCGACTCCGCCCGGAAGTTCAATCGTAAAATCATCCTTACACTCATCACTATAGTAATCAAACGATACCCCTATCACGTAACACTGGTCAACCGGTGCCTCATTTACGCCTGGATTCACAATGATCGCCATAATCTGCGCCCGGTCGCTGTAGCACGAAGCATACAGCTTGTCTCCGGCTGCTATCGTCGCAGCTGCATTGTTCTGCTGCCATCCCTTCGTTTTGAACTCCGAATATGGCATCGGGAAGCTGTAGACCGTTCCGTCAATCTTCACGGTATAATCCTTCCAGCTATCAGAAAGCTCCGTCGGCCACACATATTCCACGCCGCCCGGTGCCGCTGCCTCGGTTGTCTCCTCAGTCGCAGCTTCCGTGGTTGCATCCGCAGGTGTTGCCGCCTCGGTTGTCTCTTTCGCCTCAGTTGTTATATCATCTTTACGTTTATCTTTCCTGCCCCCACTCAGAATCAGAACGAGTCCGATGATAAGTGCTACCGCTGCCACGGATATGGCAATGATAATCCCTGTCTTTTTCTTCTTATTCTCTGTGTCTGCCGGTGCTTGTGCCGGTGCCAGATGCATCGACTGTCCGGTCATCGATACAGAGTTTGCTCCGGGTGCCACAAACGGATTCGCCTGCGGGGTAGCATCTGTGCTCGAAAGCGGTCCGGTTCCATACAGATCATTCAGCATATCGCCGATATGCTGATACCGATCCTGTGCCTTCACTGCAAGTCCACGCCGGAGTACCGCTTCTGTCCGCGGCGATACAGCCACACCGAGTACGGAAGGATCCTGATAGGTATCGTCTTCCATGCGCTCTACACCATTTGGTGGAACCTCTCCGGTCAGCATCTTATACATCGTCGCACACAGACTATAGATATCGGTCCAAGGTCCCTGCTTGCCCTTCGCATAATATTGCTCCGGTGGTGCATATCCATGCTTCAATATTACGGTATATGTCTTGTCGGTCTCTGCGGACTGTCCGCGTACCGATCCGAAATCTATCAGTTTGATCTTGCCCTCATTATCTACCATGATATTATCCGGGCTGATATCCCGGTGCACAAGACCATTCTTATGTACCTCGTACAGAGATTCAAGTACCGGCTTCATAAGGGCGAGCACCGTCGCCTCATCAAGCTTTCCTCCCATCCCCTTCAGGTAATGTTTCAGATCCACACCATTGATATATTCCATAACGATATATCCGGTTCCATTCTCATAGAAGAAATCCTTCACAGAAACAATGCCCTGCAGCTGATAGAACTTCGAGAGATTTCTCGCCTCTTCCACATAACGCTTCAGACCTTTGTCATAGATTTCCTGCTTGTTCTCATTCGTTGTAACTGTCGTTGTCGCCATTGAATCACGATGCGCGAAACTCTCCGGGAAATATTCCTTAATGGCAATATAGGTCTGAAGATTCAGATCCCAGCCGATATAAGTGATTCCAAAACCACCCATACCGATTACCCGGCCAATCATGTATTTGCCCTGTAATACTGTAAATGGACGTAAACAGTTTGGTTTTTCTTCGTAACCGCTCACGTCAAATCCGCAATACGGACATGTGTCTTCCCCTTGTCCTAGAGCCTGCATACAATTCGGACATTTGTCGTATCTATTCTGCATGACATTCCTCTCATTCTCACCCATAAGCAACCGGTCCGCCCCTCCGTGCACGCCGGTTATTTTACATATACTTGATAATTATAGCAAATTTCATAGGTTGCTACAAGTTTTTTGTCACAAATGCTTCACCCGGTCAGATTTATGTGTTCAGATTTCGATCAGATACTTCTCAAATGCATTCACAACCTTGGTGTTCTTATATTCGGAGATCCTTTTAAAATCTCTTCCATAATTAATATGCACATGTCCGTGTGCAAACAACATTGGCTCATACTCATCCAAAATCTGATAAAACGCCCGGAATCCTGTATGCGGCAGATCGGTACTGTCGTTTAACTCAAACGCCGGAGAATGTGTGATCAGAATATCGAGTCCTCCCGCCTTCTTAATCTTCCTCCGCAGCTTACGCACACGTTTCTTCATCTCGTCCTCGGTAAACTGATAGGTTCCGAAATTATAGCACATGCTTCCACCAAGCCCAGCAATCCGGACACCATTGTACACATATACATCATCGTCGATACAGATACACCCATCCGGCGGTGTCTCATCATAACAGGTATCATGGTTACCATGCACATACAGAATCGGTACCTTCGCAAATGTCGCTATAAAAGATAGGAACTGTGGAGCCAGATCGCCACAGGAAATGATCAGATCTATCCCGTCTAATTTACTTTTCTCAAAATAATCCCAATAATACCTGGACTCTTCGTCTGCAAGTAACAAAATCTTCATTTATCCTAGTCCTCGTCCTTTACCTCTTTTTGTTTCACATCCGGATTTGTCTCGTTCTTACCATCATTCTGCACAGCATCCGGTTTTATCTCGTTCTTACCATCGTTCTGCACGGCATCCGGTTTTGTATCATCCTTACCGTTATCCTGCACGACATCCGGTTTTATCTCGTCCTTGACGCCCTTCTGCTCGACGATGGATTTCGCCTCGTCCTTCATATCTTTGATGTCCGGAATCTCGCCCTCTACGTTATCCACCAACCAGTTCATAAGCATGATTTCTTCCGGCGTCATGATCTCCTCATCCTCATTCTTAATCGTGTTGTCCTGTGCACGAAGCACGCCATAAAACGGATGGAAGCTGTTCTCGCGAATCAGTTTGCCGATGATTCCGACTAACTGTTTCGTACCCTCCGGCACCTTGTTCGAACAGATGATATCAACAACTTCTGCGGAAAGTCCCCACCAATAGTTGACCGCCTTACCTTCGTTCGAATCGTCCTGCTTGATTGCGCCATTTACCACGCTCTCAATCAGTTTTGCATAAAATTCGCCCCACTGATATAGTGGGAATGCCAGGTTCACCGTTTCCTCCCCTTCCAGTTTATACAGTCCATACCGGCGGTTGTGGGAATTCGGCTTGATCATAACCTGATCAGAGATGTATTCGATTCCATTCTCCTCGAATTCACGCAGTACATTTTCACGCGTATTGCCTTTCACAGTCGTCCATTCAAGATAGACCTTCGCATATGGGTTCACCATGCGTGCGCCAAGCGCAAATGCGTTGATGTTCGCAGTCATACCGACAATCGGATAGTCCGCCACATAACCGATCTTTCCGTTCTTTGACATCGCACCTGCGATCATGCCTGCAAGGAATTTTACCTCGTAAAGTCTTGCATAATATGTGCTGATAACCTTATGGGACGTGTTCAGTGAACAGTTCATGATTGTTACTTCCGGATGGTTCACCGCCACCTTCACGCTCGCACTGATGAGCTGTGGTGTCGTCGTGAAGATGATTGACACGCCCATCGCAATCAGATCCTCCATCGACGATATCGCTTCTTCCTCCGACGCGATATTATGCACCTCCAACGTCTTGATCGTATCCGGATAATGTTCATCTAAGTATAATCGCCCAAGCTCATGTCCATACAGCCACTCGGATTCCTGCGGATCCTTGTTGAACACGAACGCTACCATCACCTTCTTCGGGGTCGAGCTTCGGAAATAGTCCATCAGCTTCTTGCGTCCAAGCTTCGTCGGCTCCATATGAAGCTCCACTTCCCTGCCTTTGGACTCGATCAGGAATTCATCCCACAGAAGCTTGATCTTCTCCTTCATCTCCGCTTCGGTCATCTTCTTCACGGCTTCATATCCGTAGATGTCAATAAAGATCAGTAATGTATCACTGTTAGTAAGCGGCAGCTTATCTCCGCCAAGTGCCTTAAACGACACACAGAACCGATGGTTCGCAGACCCGAAATCCATCTTCTGCTCATCCGTCCACTCCGCATCCGGATCCGGGCTGGTCAGCTCCAGCAGACGGCGGAAACACCCCTCC
>USFH01000042.1 GCA_900553925.1 uncultured Clostridium sp. | reverse complement strand
CGGATAGTGGAGAAGTGATCGGAATGCCGGAGAAGGCTGCCGTTTTATTTCAGGAGGACCGGTTGTGTGAGGATGCTTCTGCCTATGAGAATATCGCCCTTGTGCTGGAGCGTAAGGCAACGCGCACGCGAAGGGAGACACAACGCCATAAGATAGAACAGGAAGCGGCACAGGTCGGTATCATGCCGGATGACTTAAAGCAGAATGTCATGGAATTAAGTGGTGGCATGCGGCGGCGAATCGCCCTGCTCCGGGCTTTATTGTATGAGGCAGATTGTGTGATCTTAGATGAACCATTCAAAGGATTAGATGAAGAGACGAAGCAGATGGTGATGCGGTACGTGAAGAAAAAAACTGCGGGAAAGACCACATTTCTGGTGACACATGATTCTGCAGAGGCGGATTTCTTCGGCGGGAACAGATGGAATCTTCCATCGGAAAATAAAAATGAAAATCATGAGTAAAATTTTACTAAAAAAGAGACGTAAATGATAGACGTCTCTTTTTTTATGTGGAAATATATGATATAATTGTAATGTGTGTGATTGCGCGCATCTGGTTGTTTGCAGAGAGTGTCAGACAACCTCTAAAACAAGAAAATAATAAAAGAATTTTTATAAAAAGGAGTGTTGAAATGAAGATTAATTATGTAGGAAATCGGGGCGACTTTACTATGGAGAATCCAGAGATGCTTAGTTATCTTTATTTTCCAATTGCAAATGAATCAGGGGTTATGAGTTCGGTTGCGCCCGATCTCGCAGGTGACTCAAAGATGAGCCAGAATTCTTTTCTGATGCCGCCGGTAAGTTGTGAGAATCTGCACAATGACAAGTCATCCAGAAATGTATGGTGCAAGATCAATGGCAAGACACTCTGGTCACTCACCGGACGTTCCGCTGCCCAGCAGGCAGAACTTTTTACAGAGGACAAGGAGCCAACATATTTAGAGGCAGGCTTTATGCATCACAAGATCACACGTACTTCTGAGAAGAATGGTGTGAAGGCAGCTCTTTCCAGTGTATCCCCAATCAGTGGCGAGAAGCTGGAGCTTCTGAAGGTAGAACTTACAAATATATCAGAGAAAGAAATGACCATGCAGGTGGTAACAGCAATTCCGCTTTACGCAAGATCAGCAGACAACATCCGTGACCACCGCCATGTAACGGCTCTGCTTCATCGTATCACAACGAATGAGACAGGTATCCTTGTAAAGCCGACGATGACATTTGACGAGCGTGGACATAAGCGCAACGAGATCAACTATGGTGTGTTCGGTGGAAATGAGAACGAGACACCGATCGGCTATTATCCAATCGTAGAGGATTTCATCGGTGAGGGTGGAAATCTGGAGAACCCACGTGCACTTTACAAGAACCCGCTTGCACCATATGCAAAGGGCGAAGGTATCGACGGCTACGAAGCATTGGGCGGCGTTGTATTTGCAGAGAAGAAGGTTGCTGCCGGTGAGACGATCTCCTATGTGATCGCAATGGGCTATGGCGATAGCGCAGAAGAACTTACAGCGGCTGCAAATAAGTTCCTGAGTGTCAAGGCATTTGATAAGGCATGGGACGAGACAATCGCATACTGGCAGGAGAAGGTCAATGTCTCTTACCATACAGGCAACAAGGATTTCGACCAGTGGATGAAGTGGGTAAGCTTCCAGCCGATGCTGCGTCGTATCTATGGATGTTCGTTCCTTCCACATCATGATTATGGTAAGGGCGGCCGTGGATGGCGTGACCTGTGGCAGGATTGTCTGGCACTTCTTATTATGAATCCGGATGGCGTGCGTCAGATGCTGATCGACAACTTCGGTGGTGTGCGTCTCGATGGTACAAATGCAACCATTATCGGAAGCAAGCAGGGCGAATTTATCGCTGACCGTAACGGTATCGCACGTGTATGGATGGATCACGGCGTATGGCCATATCTTACAACGGAGCTTTATATCAACCAGACAGGAGATTTGGATATCCTGTTAGAAGAAAATACATATTTCAAGGATCTTCTGATCTGTCGTGGTGAGGACCGTGATACAGACTGGGATATCTCACAGGGCGAAAAGCAGAAGGATGCAGCAGGTAATGTATACTCCGGAACATTGTTGGAGCATCTGCTGATCCAGAATCTGTCTTCCTTCTACGATGTTGGAGAACACAATGAGATCCGCCTGCGTGGTGCAGACTGGAATGATGCACTTGATATGGCTGCACAACGCGGCGAGAGCGTGGCATTTACAACAATGTACGCAGACAATATGGATCATATCGCAGGACTGCTTGCAACATTTGAGGCATCCGGCAAAAAGACAGTGAAGATCGCAAAGGAGATGAAGCAGCTTCTCGTATCCGGTGCAGATCTGTATGAGGATGTGGCAAAGAAGCGTGAAGTTCTGATGAACTACTGCGAGACCTGCAGACATACACTTTCCGGCGAGAAGGTAGAAATCTCCGTAGCAGAGCTTGCTGCAAACCTCAAGGAGAAGGCAGATTGGATGCGTGAGCACATCCGCAAGACCGAGTGGGTACAGACCGCAGAGGGTGACGGCTTCTTCAACGGATATTATGATAACTCCGGCAAGGCAGTTGAGGGCGACGTAAGTGGTGGTGTCCGCATGATGCTTACCTCACAGGTATTTACAATCATGTCGAAGACAGCAACCGAAGATCAGGTGGCCCAGATCGTGAAGTCTGCAGACAAGTATCTGTATGATGCTTCTGTTGGCGGCTACCGTCTGAATACTGATTTCCATGAGGTGAAGATGGATCTTGGACGTATGTTTGGATTCGCGTATGGCCACAAGGAAAATGGTGCCGTGTTCTGCCACATGGCAACGATGTTTGGAAATGCACTTTATACGAGAGGCTTCGCGAAGGAAGCGTATAAAGTATTTCATACATTATTTGAGCACTGCAACGATGTTGAGAAGAGCCGCATCTATCCGGGTGTGCCGGAGTATGTGGATGCCAAGGGACGTGGCGTGTACCACTATCTGACCGGCGCTGCAAGCTGGCTGCTTGTGACTGTGATTACACAGATGTTTGGTGTGCGTGGACAGATGGGGGATCTGGCATTCGTACCACAGCTTCTTCCGGAGCAGTTTGATGCAAATGGGGAGGCCGGACTTTCGATGATCTTTGCAGACAGAAATGTCAAGATCGTTATGAAGAATGCTAAGAAGAAGGCACCAGCCGATTACAAGGTAAGTGCAATCACAATCGATGGCGCTGCATATGCATTCGATGCCACACCAGTCATTAAGCGCGCCGATATCGAGGCACTCTCCAAGGATGCACAGCATACAATCGAAGTGACACTTGCTTAAGGAGGAACCGAACATGGAAGGAATTGAAATTATAGATTTTCAGCCGGAAGGCTACAAACCACTTGTGGATTACGAAAGCTGGAGAGTCGCAGTCTTAAAGTTCTGCGACGATCTGCTGATCGAGAATGTAAAGACAATGCAGAAGCATTTGTACACGGACGAGGTATTCGTACTGGTACAGGGACATTGCACATTGTTCCTTGCAGGGGAGGGCGACAAGCCGGGCAAGATCACAGCCGTACACATGGAGCCACACAAGATCTACAACATCAAGAAAGGTACATGGCACAACCATATCATGGATACGGACGGCGAGGTCGTAATCGTGGAAAACCGCGACACCTGCGACGACAACTCCCCAATCCTGCCACTCGATGAGGCACAGATCAAGGAATTATACGCTGCTGCAAAGTAAAAATTGCAGTCAAAGATAGATTAGATTTATAGATAAAACAGGATAATTGAATGGCTATTTATGTATAGTCGTGAAACGCAATACTATATAGTACATCATATCTCGTGCGAATGAATTTATGTGTTGTAAAATGTATGCGTTTCACGACGGATACAACAGCCTACAATTATCCGTCATTAGTAGAAAGGGAAAAAAATGTTTGACAATAAGAATCGCTTTGTAATCGAAAACTACAACAAACAGTCCTGTTTCGCAAGCTTCCTCCCGGGCATCAGCGGTATCCACGGAACGCCGCTCTGGAACTTCTACGTAAACCGCGGACAGGCAATCTGCAGCTTCGGCTCAGAGAACAAAGATCATTCCATCATGGAATTTTATCCGGCACATCAGTCCTACCAGTTCACAAAGACGATGGGTTTCCGCACATTTCTGAAGGTAGACGGAACATTCTATGAGCCGTTTGTGGACGACGATATGCCACATAAGATGTACATCGGTATGAATGAGCTGGAGATTGAGGAGACAAATGAAGCACTTGGCATCAAAGTAAACGTTCTGTACTACACGATGCCGAACGAGCGTCTCAGCGGGCTGGTCCGTACCGTGACGATTACGAATCTCTCCGGTGCGAAGAAGGACGTGGAAGTGTTAGATGGCATGCCGGCACTGCTTCCATATGGAATCGCATTAAAGGATATGAAGGAGACGGCACAGACAACAAAGGCATGGATGCAGGTTGAGGACGTAAACGAGAAGCTCCCATATTACCGTGTACGTATCGCACTTGTCGATGCGGCAGAGGTTTCCGAGGTGGAGGCAGGAAACTTCATGGTATCTGTGAACAGGGATGGCGGGAAGCTTCCGATCATCGCAGATCCGGAACTGATCTTTGATTACGATACAGGTCTGGCAAAGCCAGTGAATTTCTATAAGACAGAGGTACTTGCACTTGCGGCGGAGCGTCAGCTTTGTGCCAATCAGGTACCGGCAGGGTTTGCGTGTGCACATGAGGAAATCACAGACAGTTATACAATCTATTCTGTATATGGTCAGGCAGGCACAAAGGAGCTATTCCATACATTTGCAGATGCTGGCTTGGATGCAGCATATTTTGCGAGAAAGCATGAAGAAAATGATGCAATCATCAATGAACTTGCAGATACGATTGCAACGACAACAGCAGATCCTGTCTTCGATGCATACTGCAAGCAGACATACATTGATAACGTCCTGCGTGGCGGATATCCGGTGAAGCTTCCGGGCGGACATATCTTCTATGTATATTCCAGAAAGCACGGCGATGTGGAGCGTGATTACAATTTCTTCTCCATGCTTCCGGAATATTACTCACAGGGAAATGGAAACTTCCGTGATGTAAACCAGAACCGCCGCAGCGATATTTATTTTGCAAACTTCGTCGGCGATTACAATATCAAGGTATTTTATGATCTGCTGCAGTTGGATGGATACAATCCATTGCAGGTAAAGCAGATTACATACTCATTAAAGCCGGATGCAGAAGCAGAAGTGCTCTCTTATGTGACTGAGCATGCAGATGTTCTGAAAGATTTATTTGCAAAGCCGTTTACACCGGGTAAATTATATGCGCAGATTTACAATAAGAAGGTTGGACTTACCGTTGAGGAAGATGCGTTCTTTGCGGTTGTGATGGAACATAGTGTCGAAAATCTGAATGCGGATTTCGGTGAGGGCTACTGGAGTGACCACTGGACATACAATCTCGATCTTGTGGACGCATATTTGTCTGTCTATCCGGAGAAGGAAGAGACGATGCTGTTTGGCGAGAAGGATTATACTTATTATGAGTCAAAAGCAACCGTGTTACCGCGTGTGAAGCGGTATGTCAAGACAGACAAGGGTGTCAGACAGTACCATTCCATCGACGAGGAGAAGAAGGCAGAGGTAACCTTCGATAAAGCACGTACCGCATACGGAAAAGGCGAGGTTTATACTTCAAACCTTGCAACGAAACTCGTGCTGATGAGTACACTCAAGTTTGACGCGCTTGATATGAAGGGTATCGGTGTCGAGATGGAAGGTGGAAAGCCGGGCTGGTATGATGCGTTAAATGGTCTGCCGGGCTTGTTCGGCTCTTCTGTCTGTGAGACATATGAGTTACAGCGGATGTTGTTGTTCCTGCGTGAGGAACTTGCGAAGTTTGACCGTGCGGTAGACGTTCCGGTGGAGCTTGCCGGGCTGATTGACAAGACAGATGCAGCACTTCAAACTTATACAAAGGGCGGCGACCGTCTGGCAGTCTGGAATGCAGTGAATATCGCGAAGGAAGCGTATCGTGAGAAGACCGCATTTGGCATTGACGGAAAAGAAGAGACGATTCCGGCTGCGAAGCTTGTGACAATTCTTGACCGCATGATCGCATATGTAGAAGAAGGCATCGAGCTTGGGTGTGCAATGAGGGATGGCGTTGCGCCGGCATATATGGCATACAGCATGTCGGATTACACAGAGAAGGACGGTGTGATCACACCGGAGAATCTGCAGGTGGTTGATATCCCATTGTTCTTGGAGGGACCGGTCCGTTACCTGAAGCTGCCACAGACACATGAAGCGAAGGAAGCACTTTACGAGAAGGTAAAGGCTTCAGACATGTATGACAAGAAGCTTGATATGTACAAGGTCAATGCACCACTTACGAAATGCTCTTACGAGATCGGACGTGCGCGTGCATTCTCCCCAGGCTGGCTGGAGAACGAATCCATCTGGCTGCATATGGAGTACAAATATTTACTGGAACTGCTCAAATCCGGACTTTACGAAGAGTATTTTGCAGACTTAAAGAAGATGGGCGTTCCGTTCCTGCCTTACGAGACATACGGCAGAAGTCCGCTCGAGAATTCATCCTTCTTAGTAAGCTCTGCAAACTTCAATGAGAAGATTCACGGAAAAGGTTTCGTGGCAAGACTGAGTGGTTCAACCGCAGAGTTCTTACAGATGTGGGAGCTTATGATGAACGGCGATAAGCTGTTCACAATGCAGGATGGCGTGCTTACATTTAAGCTTGCACCGGCAATCCCGGCATATCTTGTGAAGGATGATGGCAAGGTAGAGGCAACGTTGTTTGGTAAGATTAAGGTCGTATACGACTGCGGAGGCAAGCGGGATCTGATTCCGGGACAGTATGCAGTGAAGGGTTATAAGCTTGTGACAGCCGATGGAAGTGCCAGGACAGTTGATGCAGCCGTTGTATCCGGGGAAGCTGCACAGGACATCCGGGACGGAAAAATAGATGAAATCCGGGTGAATATCGCATAATAAAAGAAAGTTCGTGACAAGAACGTAGAAATTATATATAATAAATACCAATTATGTGATATACAAAAACAATGAGGGAGAAATATAGATGAAAATCAAACGATTACCAAAGAAGATACTCGCAGTCTTACTGACATGTGCGGTTGCAATCGGTATGTTTATATCTACACCGGCGACAGCTGCAAAGGCAGCAGGGAAACCGACACTTACGTATTTTGTGCATGCACAGAGCTATGGCTGGATGCGGCCGGTTGCAGAGGGCAAGACAGCAGGAACGACCGGACAGGCGAAGCGGCTTGAGGCGATTGGAATATCGCTTTCTGCAAATGGCATGTCTGGGACACTTTCTTATCGTGTGCACGCACAGAGCTATGGCTGGATGAACTGGGTAGATGCGAATACGAATGGTGCATCCCCATCTGCGATGATCGCAGGCAGACAGTTTGCGGGAACAACCGGTCAGGGCAAGCGGTTAGAGGCAATTCAGATCCGGTTAACCGGTGAGCTTGCAGAACACTATGATGTACTGTACCGCGTGCATTGTCAGACCTATGGCTGGAGTACGTGGTGTAGGAATGGTGCGACAGCCGGAACAACAGGTAAGGCAAAACGACTGGAATCCATCGAGATTAAGCTGATTGAGAAGGCTGATGCAGATATGTCAGCGAGTATCCGGTACAGCGTGCATGCACAGACGTATGGCTGGATGAATACCGTATCCGATGGAACACTTGCAGGGACAACAGGCGAGGCCAAGCGTCTTGAGGCAATCAAGATTGCGCTGCAGACAACCGGAATCACGGGCGGCGTAGAGTACAAGACACACGTACAGAGCTATGGCTGGCAGAACGCTGTTTCCAACGGAACTGTGAGCGGAACGACAGGACAGGGCAAACGTCTGGAAGCAATCAGTATTAACCTGACGGGTGATATTTCCGCATATTATGACGTATATTACAGGGTACATTGTCAGAGCTATGGATGGCTTGACTGGGCAAGCAATGGTCAGGATGCCGGAACCAAGGGCGGCGCAAAGCGTATGGAGGCGATCCAGATCAAGCTTGTGAAGAAGGGAGAAGCGGCACCGGGTGCGACAACACGTCCGTTTGTAGATATTGCATCGCTTGCTCCGACAAAGGATACATATGAAATCCGCGTGAACAAGCAGCAAAGCTGCGTCACAATCTATAAGGACGGAACACCGATCAAGGCGATGACATGTTCGCCGGGAGATGCGACACCGCTTGGTACATTTCCACTTAGTACAAAATGGCGCTGGACATCTCTGATGGGTGGCGTACAGGGACAGTATGTATCCCAGATCAGCGGGAATTTCCTGTTCCACTCGGTATTATATGGCAAGGCAGATCCGAGAACGCTGGTTGCAAGCAGCTACAATAATCTTGGAAAACGCGTTTCACATGGATGTGTCAGACTTCGTGTTGCGGATGCCAAGTGGATTTATGATAATTGTCCGCAGGGGACAAGGATTACGATATATAATTCCAATGATCCGGGACCTCTCGGCAAGCCGGTACTGGATCCGATTCCATCCGGACAGAATTATGATCCATCGGATCCATCGATTTAACAAAGTGTGATTTTCGCACCGGGACATGCAGAATATGTTCCGGTGCGAATGTTGTGTAAAAGAGAATGAGACGATCAAATAGAGTTATACTGTAAAAGAGGAACTATGTACGCAGAAGAACAACGTAGAAGGGCACTTAGTCTGCTTGCAAATTTAATCATATGGGTATTCGAGGCAGTATCCTTTGGAATTATATGGTTTGGAGAGTATCATAACCCATTTTTCTTTCGTGGAAATTATGTGGTGATCGGATTATATGCGGTATTCATGTTTATGATTACCAAAAGCTTTAACGGATATAAGCTGAGCTACATGCGTGTGCTTGATCTGTGTCTGTCACATGGGCTTGCGATTGTAATCGGTGGTGCGGTTGCATATATTTTTATCTGCATGGTATCACGGGATTATATGAATATTCTCCCGGTTATTATCATGGTATGTATTCAGATTGTCTTTGAATCCCTGTGGGTTGTACTGATCCAGCATATCTATATGATCTTCTTCCCACCACGGAAACTGATTGTGATCTATGGCAATTATCCACCGGAGGCATTTTTGCTGAAGATCAACGCGAGACGGGACCGGTACAAGATCTGTGAGGTGCTGAATTATCAGCAGGGAATGGAGAAAATCCAGCAGGATGTGCTTGATTTTGAGGGTGTCGTGCTGTATGATCTGCCTTCGGAAGACCGGAATAATATACTGAAATACTGCTTTAAGCATTCAATTCGGACATATGTGATTCCGAAGATTACGGATATCATTATGAAAGGATCGGATGATATGCATCTGGTGGATACCCCTGTATTTCTATCCAGAAATATAGGATTACATGCAGACCAGCGGTTTGTGAAACGGACGATGGATCTTCTGGTCTCGGGAATTGGAATTCTGATTGCGTCTCCGTTTATGCTAATGATTGCAATTGCAATCAAGCTGTATGACCATGGACCGGTCTTTTACCGGCAGGTGCGGCTGACACGGGGCGGAAAGCACTTTATGATCTATAAATTCCGAAGCATGCGCATCGATGCAGAAGCGCATGGCGCACAGCTTGCGAAGAAGGACGATGACCGAATTACACCGGTCGGAAAGGTATTGCGGAATCTGCATTTGGATGAATTACCGCAGCTGTTCAATGTGTTTGTCGGTGATATGTCGATGGTTGGACCGAGACCGGAACGGCCGGAGATCTTCGAGAAATACGAGGAGTCGGTACCGGATTTTGATTTCCGTCTAAAGGTGAAGGCGGGACTGACCGGGTATGCGCAGGTATACGGAAAATACAACACGACACCAATCGACAAACTGAAGCTGGATCTGACTTATATACAGGAATATTCCTATCGGCTGGATTTGAAATTACTGCTTTTAACATTCCGGATCGTATTCCGAAAGGAAAGTTCGGAAGGCGTGGATAAACAACAAAAAACCGCATTAAAAGAAGAACATGAGAAAGAATAAGAGGTATGGAAGATGAACGTAGCGATTATTATTGCCGGTGGATCCGGGCACAGAATGGGACAGGACATCCCAAAACAGTTTATCAACGTATATGACAAACCGGTTTTGATCTATACGCTGGAGAGTTTTCAGAGAAACGACCTGATCGATGCAATCGAGGTTGTCTGTATCGACGGATGGCATAATGTATTGTGGGCATATGCCAAGCAGTTCAATATCACAAAGGTAAAATGGGTGATATCCGGTGGTAACAGTGCGCAGGAGTCTATCCGGAACGGTGTCTACAACCTGAAGGATGTCTGCTCTGCAGATGATAACATCATCATTCATGACGGTATCCGTCCACTGGTCGACGATGAGGTACTCGAGGATGTCATTGCGAAATGTAACGAATTCGGAAATGGAGTGACTTCCCTTCCGTATAACGAGCAGATCTTTGTGATCGACGATGAGGCATCCACAACAAAATACATTCCACGTGAGACATTGCGCCGCGTATCAACACCGCAGGCATACAAATTTGATAAACTCGTGTGGGCGTATGAGAAGGCTTTTGCAGAGGAAATCGGTATCTATGGTTCCTCTTATACAAATACGATGATGGTAGAGCTTGGTGAACGATTGTATTTTGCGAAGGGCTCAGACAAGAACCTCAAGCTTACGACGAAGGATGATTTAGAAATCTTCAAGGGCTATCTGACCGCAGAGAAGGATAAATGGTTAAAGTAGGAGAGATGGCGATGCATTTATATGACAGTGAACTTTATATGCAGGATGTGTGTGCCGTTGCAAGCATGATCGAGGTACAGGAGCTTGCCGGTGCTTCCGTGCTGATCTCCGGGGGAACCGGGATGATCGGAAGTTTCCTGATTGATGCGCTTTTATATGCGAATAAGAATTATGGAGCGCAGACAGAAATTTATATATTAGGCAGAAACGAGGACAAGGCGCGTGCCCGTTTCGCGGACTATGCGGATTGTCAAAAGTTTCATTTTATTAAGCAGGATATCAATGAGAAGGTAGTCGGAAATCCGGCTTTGCCAGCGAAGATCGATTATGTGATCCATGCGGCGAGCAACACTCACCCGGTTGCCTATGCGAGTGATCCGATCGGAACGATTACTGCAAATGTATTCGGAACGCAGTATCTGCTTGATTATGCGAAGGAGGCAGGCTGTAAGCGGTTTGTATTTTTATCTTCGGTTGAAATCTACGGCGAAAACCGCGGGGATACCGATAAATTCGCAGAGGATTATCTTGGCTATATCGACTGCAACACGATGCGTGCCGGATATCCGGAGAGCAAACGTACCGGAGAGGCATTGTGTCAGGCATACCGTAAACAAAAGGCGATGGATGTTGTGATTCCGCGACTGTCCCGTGTGTATGGCCCAACGATGCTTCTGAGTGACACAAAGGCGTTATCCCAGTTCATCTTAAAGAGTGTGAAGCGCGAAGATATCGTATTAAAGAGCGAGGGAACACAGGAGTTTTCGTATGCCTATGTGGCAGACTGTGTCGCAGGTATCCTTGCTGTCATGTTAGATGGCAAAGATGGTGAGGCATACAATATCTGTTCGAAAGATTCGGATGTGCAGCTTCGCGATGTGGCAAAGCAGCTTGCAAATCTCGCAGATAAACAGGTCGTGTTTGACTTACCGGATGCAACGGAGCAGGCAGGCTATTCGAAGGCGACCAAGGCAACACTTGACACGACAAAGCTTCGGACAGAACTTGGCTTTGTGCCACAATACGATATGAAGACCGGACTTTCCCACACCGTACAGGTGCTTCGGGAAATCATGTAGACAGGGAATAGGAAAAATATGGGAACAAAAATCAAGGAGTTTCGTCAATATAACAATTTATTTACGGAGCTTGTCAGAAAAGGAATCAAATTAAAATACAGACGATCGTATCTCGGAATCGTCTGGTCGATGATCGAGCCATTGCTTACGATGATCGTATTGACATTGGTATTCGGTACGCTGCTCGGACACAAGGAGAAATCATTTCCGGTCTATATCCTGACCGGACGGCTGATGTATACGCTGTTTTCACAGTCAACGACGTCTGCCTTAAAGTCCATCCGTCAGAATGAGGCGATGATCAAGAAAGTGTATGTTCCGAAATATCTGTATCCGCTTGCGAATATCTGTTTTAACTACATTTTGTTTCTGATTTCGCTTGTGGTGCTTGCGGTTGTTGCACTGGTATTGGGCGTGTTCCCGACATGGCGTACACTGCTTGCCATCGTACCGCTGCTCAATCTGTTCTTGTTGTCCATTGGTGCGGGTATGATACTTGCGACGATTGGCGTGTATTTCCGGGATATGGAATATCTGTGGAACGTTGCGTTGATGCTTATTATGTATACCTGCGCGATTTTCTATTATCCAAAGAAGATTTTGAATAGTAATGTAAGTTGGATTTTGAAATTCAATCCGCTGTTTTGCATTATCAACAATTTCCGTAACTGTGTATTCGGCAGGGCGATGAGTGCACATATGCTGATTTATTCTTTCACCTTTGCATTTATCTGCATCGTGATTGGAATCGCAGTATTCAATAAGAAGCAGGATCAGTTTATCCTACATCTGTAAGGCATGGGAGGAGATATCGTGAGCGAAGAGACAAGAAAAGACGTAATTACATTATCCCATGTTGGCATGGAGTTTCATCTGAATAAGGAAAAGGTCGACAGCCTGAAGGAATATTTTATCAAGCTTGTCAAGCATGATATTGCGTACACAGAGTTTTGGGCATTAAAGGATGTGACTTTTTCGGTTAAGCAGGGTGACCGTGTCGGAATTTTAGGCTTAAATGGTGCGGGCAAATCAACCTTGATGAAGGTGATTGCCGGTGTGTTCAAACCGACAGAGGGTACGATTGAGAAACAGGGCGTGCTTGCGCCGATGATCGAGCTTGGCGCCGGCTTCGACATGCAGTATACCGGGGCGGAAAATATTTTTCTCTATGGGGCGGTGCTTGGACATTCGCGCAAATTCATGGAAGAAAAATTCGATGAAATCGTGGAGTTCTCCGAGCTTGGCAAGTTTATTGATGTACCGCTGAAGAACTATTCCTCCGGTATGAAGGCGAGACTTGGATTCTCGATTGCGACCGTGGTGCGTCCGGACATTCTGATTCTGGATGAAGTGCTGTCGGTCGGCGATGCAAAATTCCGTAAGAAGAGCGAGAAGAAGCTGGTCGATATGATGGATACCGGTGTGACTGTACTTTTTGTATCGCATAATCTGGATCAGGTGAAACGTATCTGCAACAAGGCCATGATTCTGGAGCATGGGGAAATGAAAGCATTTGGAGATATCGATGAAATAGCTCCTATCTATGAAGAGATGATTGAATAATATGGGTTTTTATATCAAACAGATTATAAAAATGATGGCACAGCATGTGCTGTTTCCAATCTATTATTTTATTTGCTGCAGAAAGCCTGTGACAAAGGGGCTTGTTGTGTTCGCGGATGAACATAAGGCAGCATGCCCGCCGTCGATGCAGCGGCTGCACGATGCACTGCTCTTGCGGGAGGAGTTGATGGTAGTGGATGATTTCTTCAATCTGCAGGCGATGTCTGCACGGGCAGGTATGCGCCGGATGCTTGCGTTTATGAAGCTTTATGCACAGGCGGAGTTTGTTATTCTGCAGGATAATTTCTTGCCGGTTTCTTCCTGCCATAAGCGTAAAGGAACGAAGGTGATCCAGCTCTGGCACGGCTGCGGCGCATTCAAGCGGTTTGGCTATGATGCACAGGATGATATTCCTCGGTTTTATAAGGGGAATGTCTATAAAAACTATGATCTTGTCACGGTGAGCAGTTCTTACTGCCGGCCGTTTTTTACCTCGGCGATGCGGATTAAGAATCCGAAGACGGTGCGGGCGTACGGAAGCAGCTATACAGACTGTTATTTTGATGAGGCATATAAAGGGGCGATGCGGGAGAAATTCGAGCAAATCTATGGAGCAAAGAACGGAAGAACTGTGATTGTCTGGGCACCGACTTTCCGCGGCAATGCCGGACAGCAAAGCAAGGGTGAGCGTACAATCGGGGAGGCGTGGATCAATGAGCTTGCGAAAAATCCCGATTATCTGGTGATAAAAAGTCTGCATCCGCATATGCTGAAACGGGGAGATACTCAGCCGCTTACAACAGGGGAACTGCTTTTTTCGGCGGATCTGCTGATTACCGATTATTCGTCTGTTTTATTTGAATATTTGCTGCTTGACCGGCCGTTGCTGCTTTTTGCACCGGATCTCGAAACCTATGGCACAGA
>USFH01000041.1 GCA_900553925.1 uncultured Clostridium sp. | reverse complement strand
TACGTGACAGCCGGGCTGCAGCCATGAAGCTGGTTCCGCTTACGAATGGCGCTCTCGAGCCATTCCGAATCCCGGAGGGCACAGTCACACTTACGATCGGGAGAGACAAAACCTCCGATTACCGCGTCACAACCACACAGATTTCCCGTGTGCATGCCCGGCTGTTTCACCGGCCGGATGGACTCTATATTGAGGATGCGGATTCGACGAACGGGACGTTTATCAACACGAAACGGATTCCTGCGATGACCGAGCAAAGATTAGAGAAGGGCGATGTGGTTGGATTTGCGAATGAGGAGTTTTTCGTCTCGTGAGAGATTCGGCATGATTTCTCATAAGAAAAAACTATGTAAAGATATATGAATGTGGTATACTATGTTCACAAAGAACACTTGAGAATCAATGAAGTGCTTTCTCTGTTTGAACATAGTGGATGGATAAATCAGAGAAAGGGCTTGTCGGAGGTGACAGGTATGGTAGAAGATGTGACGAATAAGCAATTACAATTTATTACTTGGTTGATAACAACCGCGACGGACAAATGTCAGACAATCGATGAAGTAAGAGAACTCAACCGGGAGATTCGGAAACATTCGGATGGGCTGATCGATGATATGGAGTCAGGCATTCGCATGGAAGAAAAAACAGAAGCATAAAAACAGGAAATTAAAATCAAAAAATCTGCATCATTTTTTAAATTGGAAATGGCGCAGATTTTTTTGATTACTTGGTTTTTTTCCTCGCAATTATTGTATTTACCCCCTCTTTTTGGTATAGTAATAATGTGTGTTTTTGTAGCATGCGATAAAATGGCAGGGAATACATGAGGTGTTACGGTGAAGGTAAATGTGTATTACGGAGGCCGTGGACTACTTGAAGATCCGACGCTTTTTGTAGTAGATCGGATTATTCAGGTGCTTCAGGAGCTTCGCGTCGAAGTGACAAGATATAATATGTATGAGGACAAGTCCGGGATAGCAACGCTCCCGAACACGCTGAAGGAATGTGACGGCGTGATTCTGGCGGCGAGCGTGGAGTGGTTCGGAATTGGCGGCTATATGCAGCAGTTTCTGGATATGTGCTGGCTGTACGCGGATAAGGAGAAGCTGTCGACACTCTATATGATGCCGGTCGTTGTTGCGACTGCTTACGGTGAGCAGGATGCAGAGCTTTCCCTGCGTAAGGCGTGGGATGTGCTTGGCGGCATATCGGAGCCGGGGCTTGCAACGTATGTGGATTCGCAGGAAATACTCGAACAGGAACCGGAATATCTGAGACTGATCGAGAAGAAGACAGAGGACTTCTATCGCCTGATCAATAAGAAGAGTATCAAGCTTCCGACGAGTAACACCGCAGTCAAGAACACTTTGATCAAACAGAACAATATCAATCTGACACCACAGGAGAGCGAGCAGCTCTCGAAGTTTGTGGCAGACGATGGATATGTGAAGAAACAGAAAGAGGATATCGAAGAACTCGCGGCAATGTTCAAGCAGATGCTTGGAGATGAAGACGAAGTACCGGAGCCGCCGAGCGAATATGAGGACGATATCGTTGAAGGATTTTATAATAATTTTCATCCGGAGACAGGATTTACGGCAAGCTATGTGGTAATCATCCCGGATATGGGGAAGAATCTGATCATACATGTCGGACAGAACCTTCAGTGTGGATATGGACCGGAAGAAGATGCAGATGTAAAGCTTAAGGCAAGCAGCAGTATGATCCGGGCAATTCTTATAGGTAAGAACAGTTTCCAGAAGGGATTCATGTCCGGAGAGATCACGGCGAAGGGCAATTTCAAGACGCTCCGTATGCTCGATCAGATATTCCATATATAGAGTTGGAGGCTTAACCTATGTCTTATATGGCATTGTACCGGAAATGGAGACCGGATGCATTCGAAGAAATCAAGGGACAAGAGCATATTGTGACAACTATCCGGAATCAGATTGTCCATGACCGTGTCGGCCATGCGTATCTGTTCTGCGGTACAAGAGGAACCGGTAAGACAACAACGGCGAAGCTGATGGCGAAGGCGGTCAATTGCGAACATCCGGTGAACGGAAGTCCGTGCAACGAGTGTGCGAGCTGTAAGGCAATTGCGGCAGGTGCGTCGATGAACGTGATCGAGGTCGATGCAGCGAGTAACAACGGTGTTGACAATATCCGTCAGATCACAGATTCGGTTAATTATTCTCCATCCTCCGGCAAATATTTAGTTTACATCATCGATGAGGTTCACATGCTTCGGGATGCAGCCTATAATGCACTTCTGAAGACATTAGAAGAACCGCCATCGTATGTTATTTTTATACTTGCAACGACGGAATCCCACAAGATTCCGGCGACGATCTTATCCCGTTGTCAGAGATATGATTTCCACAGAATTCCGCTTGAGGTCATAGCGGACCGTCTGCAGGAACTGCTTGGAAGAGAGAATATTCCGGCAACCAGAGAGGCGGTTGAGTATGTCGCACGGGCGGCTGATGGTTCCATGCGGGATGGACTGAGTATTCTGGAACAGTGTATCTCGTATCATCTCGGAGAAGAACTGACGCTTGATAAGGTACTCAGTGCAATCGGTGCAGTAGATGTGGAAGTCTACATCCGACTGTTTGAGTGTCTGAAGACACGTGATGTTGTCAGCGCGTTGAAGATTATTGACGATGCGATCTGGCAGGGCAAGGATCTGTTGCAGCTGGTAAATGAGTTTACGGGATTTATTCGAAATATATTGGTATTGTCTCTGGAGCCATCCATGACAATGGATGTGAATCAGGAGACGAAGGAACGGATGATTGCACTTGCACAGGATGCAAATGAAGATCATCTGATGCACGCCATCTATGTGTTGCAGGATGCGGCGGCAAAAATCGCATATACGACATCCAAACGGGTTATGCTGGAGCTTGCGATTATCAAGCTGTGCAAACCAGAGATGCGGTATGATATAGAAGGTATGAATGAACGAATTGCACTCTTGGAGCAGCAATTAGAGGAGACGAAGGAGCTTCTGAAGGAGCAGCAGGCACACCCGGTTATTGTGACAGCTGCGAATCCGGAAGGCGGGGCAGCAGCTCCGATGGTGCCGGTTATGGCAACGCCACAGGAATCATCCGATCATATCAAGCAGAATCTGCGCGACAAATATCCGCAGGCAGAATACGACGAGCTGCTTCTGATCGCAAAAGCATGGAAGGATATCGCGAAGCGGGAGATGAAGCTGGTGCGCAGATATTATCAGATAGCGTCGCTTACGCCCGGAAATGAAGCCGGAACACTCGAGCTTGGTATTGCGGATATTCAAGAGAACGATCTGGCAATCTCGTACTTTTCGAAGCCGGATAAGCTGCAGGAGATTGCAGATACACTGACGCAGATGGCACAGTGTCAGGTGAAGCTTAAGTTCCGGAGATTAGAAGGTCAGGAGCAGGTGCATGAACTGCAGAAGGACTGGGATCTGAGCCGGATCGTATTTGATGACATCGAGATGCATGAGTAGACACATTTACAGGATAGTTATGAGAAGCAATTATCCGGATATCCGGGGGGTGCTGTCCGGTATAAATAAAAAGAAATCGCACATTTCACAGGGAAGTGGCGATCTTTCATAAATAAAACAATAAGAAATCAGGAGGATATAAAGATGGCAAAAAGAGGCGGATACGGTGGAATGGGCATGATGCCAGGAAATATGAACAATCTGATGAAGCAGGCACAGAAGATGCAGAAGCAGATGGAGGAGACCACCAAGGCACTCGAAGATAAGGAGTATGAGGCAACAGCCGGCGGCGGAGTTGTCAAAGTAAAGATCAATGGCAAGAAGGAAGTCACAGAAGTTCATCTCGACGAAGAGGTTGTCGACAAGGACGATATCGAGATGCTTGAAGATCTGATCATGGCAGCAATGAATGAAGCAATCCGTATGCAGGATGAGGATCAGAAGAATTCCATGGGCAAGATCACCGGTGGACTTGGCGGAGGCTTACCGTTCTAATGGATATCTATGGAGAGAAAGTAAACCGGCTGATCGGTGAACTTGGCAGACTTCCGGGAATCGGAGGAAAGACTGCACAGCGGCTGGCGTTCCATATTATCAACATGCCGGAGGAACAGGTGGAAAGCCTGGCAGATGCGATCGTGGATGCGAAGAAGCATATCCGGTACTGCAAATCCTGTTGTACGATCACAGATCAGGAGCTGTGCCCGGTATGTGCATCTCCGAAGCGGAATCATAAGCTGATCATGGTTGTGGAGACACCACGGGATCTGGCAGCGTATGAACGTGTGGGACAGTACCAGGGTGTCTATCATGTGTTAAATGGCGTGATCAATCCGGCGATGGGCGTAGGTGTGAATGACATCCGGTTGAAGGAACTGATTGTCCGGCTGGAACAGGAAGATGTGGAAGAACTGATTATAGCGACGAATTCCAGTGTAGAAGGTGAGGCAACAGCGATGTATATATCGAAGCTGGTCAAGCCATCCGGAATCAAGGTGACACGAATCGCAAGTGGAGTCCCGGTCGGCGGGGATTTGGAATGTATCGATGAAGTGACGCTGCTTCGGGCGTTGGAAGGAAGAACTGTTTTGTAACCGGATCAGGCATGGACGAAAGGTGTAGTTTGAGGATGGATCTGGGAATCTGCTACGGATATAGTGGCAGGAACACATATTAAGGAGGTTACAGTATGAAGAGAATCGGAATGTTGACAAGTGGCGGTGACTGCCAGGCATTAAATGCAACGATGCGCGGGGTGGCAAAGGGGCTTTATAACACATTTGAGGATGTGGAAGTCTATGGTTTCTTCGAGGGGTATAAGGGATTGATCTACGGAAATTATGTGAAGATGAAGCCATCGGATTTTTCAGGAATCCTGACCAAGGGTGGCACAATCCTCGGAAGCTCCCGTCAGCCGTTCAAGCTGATCGATGAGCCGACACCGGAAGGACTCAACAAGGTTGAGGAGATGAAGAAAAACTACTACAAGCTGAAACTTGATGCGCTGGTTGTACTTGGTGGAAATGGTTCCCAGAAGACGGCAAACCGTCTGTCACAGGAAGGTCTGAATGTGATCGGACTTCCAAAGACAATCGACAATGATATCTGGGGCACGGATATGACATTCGGATTCCAGAGTGCGGTCGATGTTGCAACACAGGCAATCGATTGTATTCATACTACCGCATGTTCACACAACCGTGTATTTATTGTAGAGGTTATGGGACACAAGGTAGGCTGGATCACACTGCATGCAGGTATCGCATCCGGTGCAGATATTATCCTGATTCCGGAGATCCCATACGATATCGCAAAGGTATGTGAGGCACTTGACAGAAGAACAAAGCAGGGGAAGGGATTCTCTATCCTTGCAGTCGCAGAGGGCGCTATCTCGAAGGAGGTTGCAGCGCTTCCGAAGAAGGAGCGTAAGGCAGCTGTGGCAGCAGCGGCAGAGAAATACCCATCTGTTGCATACGAAGTGGCAGATAAGATCAAGGAATATTCCGGCATGGATATCCGTGTGACTGTACCTGGTCATACACAGCGGGGCGGAAGTCCGGATCCATATGACCGTGTAATCTCCAGCCTGTTCGGTGCAGAGGCAGTTGAGCTGATCAAGAATAAAGACTTCGGCAAGCTCGTTGTTATGCGCAACAACGAAGTAACCGCGATTCCGATGGAAGAATCTGCCGGAAAGCTCAAGTATGTATCACCGGACGACAGTGTTGTCAAGTATGCAAAGCGCCTTGGTATTTCTTTCGGCGACGAGTAGGAAGCACATATATAGAAATCACTGCATAGAATAAGAAAAACAGATAGACAATCAGCCATAAACTGATTGTCTATTTGCGTAGATATGTATGTGAGGATTCTATGAGAGAGATAGACGAAATCTATGTACACAAGTTTCGGTCCCCGGAGCTATATGTAGTGGATGAGCAGGAATTGGAGGAAGACCGCGCGTACCTGCGGGCGATGTATCCGATGCGCGCGAAGATGATTCTGGTCATGGTCGAGGATGCGTGCGACCGGCTGGAATATGAGGGAAGCCCGATGTTCGCGCTTTACCCTGACAAAGTGACGATGTTCGGTTTGGCGAAGAACATCTACGACAAAATAAGCTACAAGGAGGCAGATGAAACGCTGCTTCATATGATCGAGATTATGGTCTGCCACGAATTCTATATTCGGCGGTGCAGATACCGTAAAAGGAGAAAATATTTCTAGAATGAAACGGTTTTTAATCAAGGCGCTTGTGTTCATTGCGGTAGCAGTGGGCACCGCCTTTTTGGTAAATCAAATCAATAACAGAGGCTTGAACCGTGTATCCAGCGAATTGGACGAGCCGACACTTCCATATGTATATCTGGAATTCGATGGGAAAGTGATTAACCGGACATGCGGATATACCCAGGTAATGTCTACCAGTCTGATGCGGGATGGAATTGTGCCATTAAACAGTGATCATGGTGTGAAGGTGCTCGTCGACAATGAAGGTGCGTACGGCGAGACATTTACCTATGAGCTGCGAAGTATCGCGGGAGATTCCCTAGTGGAACGTGGCGATGCGGCTGCGGGCAGTGTGGAAGAAGGACGGAAAAGCTATACGGTGAATTTCCGGATGGACATGCAGCAAAACCGTGAATATGTATTTGTGTTTATCATTACGGCGGAAGATGGAACCGAGGTGCGGTACTATAACCGCGTAGTAAATCTGCCGGAACAGCATGCAAAAGCAATCGTAGACTATGCCATGAATTTCCACGATACGACATTTGTCAAGGAAGTGAATGAGTCCGAGGGAAATATCGTATTCGATAATCTGAAGACCGATAAGGCGGGAACGACCTCGAGTCTGGCGCATGTGGACTTAAATGCTACCTATGAGCAGATCACCTGGGGCGGACTGACGCCGGTCGTTGTAACAGGTGTTACGCCGACAATCACGGAGATCGACAACGAGTATGCTGTCGTGCATATGTCCTATGTCGTGGAGTCCATGAATAACGAGAAAAGTCATTATTATCAGGTGGACGAGTACTATAACGCCACTTATGACCGCAGTGCGGAGACGGTGAATCTGCTTGCGTTTGACCGGTATCAGGAAAGCTTCTTCGACAGCGGTTACATCAGCAAGGATAAAAACAGCATCAGCATGGGTGTCACAAATGAACCGGCGGAATATGTGGCGACCGCAGATTACACGACGATTGCATTTGTTCGTCTGGGACAGCTGTGGATGTATCGCTATGGGGACAGTTCCCTGACGAATATTTTCAGTTATCCGCAGGACAGCTTCTCGGATGCCCGGACACTCAATACGAATCTGGATATCAACATTGCGGATATGGACGAGGACGGAAATATTTATTTTGTAGTCTACGGTTATATGAACCGCGACAAACACGAGGGCAAGAATGGTATGTCGCTGTATTATTACTCAGCGGAAGACATGACGACACAGGAGCTGTTCTTCGTGGAATGTGATGAGAGCTACGACATCATGAAGAAGGAGACCGGACGATTTACCTATTACAATGCGCAGACGAATAAATTCTACTATCTGCTTGATGAAACGTTGTATGAGGTATCGCTTGCGGATATGACGCAGACGGCAATCGTGGAGGGCATTCCTTCGGCCAAATATCTCGTATCGGCGAATCGGAAGCTGGTTGCATATCCGAACAATGCGGAGGATGAACAGGTGACCGCCATCACGATTCAGAATTTTGAGACGGGAGAGACTTATGAGAAGACCTGCGCAAGCGGTGATCTGCTGCTGGCACTTGGGTTCGTGGAGAACGACCTGATCTACGGCTGTGCGCACAGCGCAGATGTGATCATGACATCCGACGGTCAGGCAATCCTGCCACTCTACGAATTATATATCATGAGTGACAATGGCGAGCAGAAGAAGGATTACACGAAGGATGGCATCTATATCATGAATGCTTCTGTCGGGGAGGATACGATCTACCTGACACGGGCGCGGAAGCAGAACCAGTTCTTCGAAGAGATCGATCAGGATTACATCTCCTATAAGAAGGAAGAAAATAACAAGATGATCACAACGACAAACACCTATGATACCTATGCATGGAGTGTTCTGGATGTTGTGTTCCCATCGAATTTCTATCTGTCGGATACGGCAAGCTACCGGAAGACAAAATACGGAAGCACCGACGCTTACAAGGATATGCAGGTGCAGACGAAGACACGTGACGGCGCGTATTATGTGTTTGACAATGCGGGTTACATCGGCGAGTATGAAACTGCCGGAAGCGCAATTACGCGGGTGGTCGATGACGAGGCAGGACTTGTCGTGGACAGCAACGGAAATACGATCTACCGCTGTCTGGCAGCAGACAGCTACAATACAGTTGCGGATGAGATCAAGGAGACACCGAATCCGGATGCAGGCCAGTCGCTGCTTACCTGTGCGTATATGTGTGCGGGGTACGCGGGAGGCACATTAGAACTGCCCGATGCAATCGCGAGTGGAACGTTCGAGAAGGTATTCGAGGATTATACGAACGGCGTCGGAATCAATATCTCCGGCATCAGTCTGTCGACGGCATTGTATTTCTTAGATCGGGACATTCCATTTGCGGCATGTATCGACGATGGCAGATATGTGCTCGTGATCAGCTACAATTCAACGCATATCCGGTACTACGATCCGGTGCTTGGCGAAGAGGTGAAGGTGACACGGAAAGCGTTTGAGAATTCGTTGAGTTTGCAGAAGAATACGATGTATACGTTCAGTGTACAGTAAGCGAATAACAAAAAATATTGTTTATAATGAAAATTGAAGCAATTTTTGCATTTTTGGCTTGCAAATAAAAACCTATTTTTGCAAATGGAAACAATATTTCGAAAAAAAGCAATAAAAAAGTATATCCATCCCCCACGTGTATACTCAAAGTATCTTTACAAATAAAATAATAAATTGTAAATTGAGGGAATAAAGGAGAGGTACAAGTAGATGAAAAAGATAGGGAAGAGAAGTATTTGGATTTCAATCGTAGTTGCATCCATGCTCCTGACCGGGTGCGGAAATCAGACAGGGAGTGGTGAGCGGGCAACCGGAAGTGATGCAGTTGAGAGTGTTCCGAGTACAACAGAGGTAGCTGAGGAAGCAACGACTGAGGCAACTCTGGAAGTAGTAGCAAATGAAAGTGAAAAGCCGGAAGCAGTACCAGCCACAACAGAAATTGGTGGTGGCAAGAAGAAAGCTGAAGAGAAGAAGCCAAGCACAACAGAGTCCACAAAGCCAAGTACAAACCATAGCAATAGCGGAAGTTCTAGCAGCGGACAGAGTACAACACCAAAGCCAAGTAACAATGGTAGTAACTCTGGAAACAGTGGTTCAGGAAACTCTGGAAGTAGCAACTCAACACCAAGCCCGAAGCCATCTACTCCAGCAACGACAGAGGCTCCCGCAACTCAGCATCAGCATAATTACAATGTTTGGGTAAAAACTAAGGATGCCTGGGATGAGACGGTAATTGACACTCCAGAGCAGAGAATTGATTATCCTGAGCAGGGATACTATGCTCCTGCTGTTGAATGCCGCATATGCAAGCAGATCTTCTTCAGCAATGAAGACTTACTTGCTCATCCTTGTGGTGGTAGGTCCTGTGGCTCTACACAAGCTTGGGTAAAAACAAAGGATCCCTACACAGAAGTAATTCCTGCAAAAACACACACTGTTCATCATGATGAGGAAGGTTACTGGACTTGCTCTTGTGGTGCCAGAAAGTAATAAAATAGAAAAATAGAACCCAGAAGTGTAAAAGCTTCTGGGTTCTTTTTTAAGCTAATAGAAAGGGATTTTATGAAAGTATTAAAAAATATTCTTATTACTGTAATTTGTTGCATTACCGCTATGACCATCAGTTCCGTTGCAGTGCAGGGTGTGCAGCAGATGTGTGATAACTATGATGAAAATGGATGAGGAAGGGGAGAAGAGTATTTTTATTTGCATATAATTGTAAATATCGTAATAACGCGGGAATATGGTTTTTATAAGTAAGCGCATTTTATACAACCGGTATATAGATTCCCTCTTGGAAGGTTATTATAATAAATCACAAATATAATTCGATGGTAACCTGTTTGTGTGTATCATGAGAAATCTAGGAAGGGATGCTCAGTTGTTATGGGAAATCTAACTTTACCATCGGTCAGACCGATGAAGTTTGCTACAACCGCATCGGGAGATAATTTGTTCATTCGGTTGTGCATACAAAGAATACTATATTTGGTGAGGGATTGCAGCCAATCGAGTGAAGTCACCATAACATTTAGGTTGGATGCCACATCACAAGAGATAGGAGTAACATTTGGCGATGTGTTTAATATGGATGTTGAAAAAGATTCTTGTGCGTATCGAATTCTTAATGGTGTAGAGACTAAGAAGAATACAGATTTTGGAGATTGTGTTGTAGTTACATATGCTCATTTCGAGTTAGGGGCGCTATCTTTAGATGATATACAGTTTTTTCTAAATCATGATAGATTAAGAATTTTAATAGTTGTGACGAATGCAGGAGTTTGTTTCAGCCTGGAGAAATTGAGATCTTATTCTAAGAGAGAAGCTATTAAGTTATTTAACGCTTCAATTGACTTATTGAATGCTGCAACCACGGATAAAGGTCATCTGGATGCAGCAAAAGTATTTTTGCACAGGGCTTATTCTTGTGGCATCAACTATAGTGTGAGGTGACGCAATAATTATGGAAGGACTGACACGTGAGAGAGCTTTGGAATTACAAAGATGGGGAAGGGCAGAGGAAGCGCGGCTGGATAAAGAGCATGAGGAAGCACTAGCCTATGCCAGAAAACGTATAAAGATACTGGACGCGAAATGCAATTTCACGGCAGAAGAACAGCGCCTTCTAGATGAAATTACAGAAGAGATGTTGAGCGAAGAAAAATAATTGTTATGTTAGATATTGCATTTGGTGTGAGTCAACAGAGGAGGGGTATGATGATTAGGATTTATACAGAAAAGGTACTAAGTGAAGATTGGATTATTTTCAATGATGCATATTTTAATTTGTACACAAGCAATGAAGATCTCACAGAGAAAGATATACAATATGTGCAGCTGATAGATAACGCGAAGGTTACGGCGGACAATCATATTGAAAGCAAATATGGAATCGGGACGATCCGAAACTTGTCATCTGGTTGTAAGACATTGCTGAATCTGTTGCATCATCCGGAGAAGGTTATCTGTGTGGAAAATTGTGGTCCGAATGTGCTAAAGGAGATTTTCCAGATGGATGATATTATGATTTATATGTCCCGTCCGGGGCAGGTAAAGGTTCCTGTCGGTAAAGAACTGTGCTTCAATGATACGGATGTTGTGTATGGAGATTCGGGATATGGTTCCTGGTGGAGGGAAGAGTACAAAAGAAGACTTGAATAATTTTTTCCCGCCCGTAACACCGCATTTCTACGTGCTTTTTCTAAATGTTCAAATTTTACTCTTTACAAGGCTTTTGTGGGTATGTTATGGTTTTTTGTGACGACAAAATTCTGATATATAAGTATCGTTCAGATTATCGTGAATGCATTTTGGTCACTGCTCATGAAGATGCAGGTGTCCGTAAAAGAAGCGACGGATTGTTTGAAAAAGATGATCGGAGGCAGTCAGATGGGAAATTGGTTTGAGAATATGGAGGCTATGAACATACAGGAAGAACGTGCGAAGACAAAAGCAGCGGAAGAAAATCTGGCGAAAGCGGAAGAGAAACTTGGAGAATTGGAAGAACGAGTAGAGAATGCAGAAACGAAGTTACAGGAAGCTCAGACAGAACGTATGAAATCCATCGTTCAACTGGTCAAGGAATTAGCAGGCGACAAGACACTGGCTGTGCAGAAACTGATGGAGGACGGTCACATGACGAAGGAAGAAGCGGAAGCATTTGTAGAAAGAAATTGGTAGAACATTTTGAAAGGACGAAGCTCGGAAGCAAAAACTTCCGGGCTTTTTGTATGAGAATATTCAATTCATCATTTCGTATAGGAATGGTTACTTGTACTCCGTGTAGGTTTCGCACATAACAAAGGGCGGTTATAATAGAGAAGCAAGGCTCCTATGTCATTCCGGGATTTCCGAAGATTGAGATAAAAAAGTTAAAAGAAATTTTAGGTATTTCCGGAGAAATGTCCCAATGAAATTATGAAAAATGAATAAAAAGTAATAGAAATTGGTAATATATCCGCACAAAAAACACAAAAAAGACGACAAAAACGGATGAAATTCGAGAGAAAACAGAGAGTATAAATGTCCCAATCCTCCATGTTAGATTTACCTCAACAAGGAGGTGAGGATATATGCAGAAAAATCCAATTTACTATATTCAGATTGATCGGAAGCAGACAGGCTGCAATGTCTGGGAAGCCCTTCAGGCAAGCGACTATACACAGGAAGAGCTCATGGATATCATCGGTCTTTCGGACGCGCAGTCGTTTACCCTGTGGAAGAGCGGAAAAAGGATTCCTTGTCTGGATAATCTGGTTCGGATCTCGCAGATTACGGGCAGATCGCTGGATCAGTTGATAGCGACAACAAGCTGTCAGAATGGAAGATAGGGAATTTTGACAAGTGAAATGTCCGAGAAAGTATTCCTGATTGTTCGGGAGCAGATACGCTGATCTGCTCCCGGAATAATCATAATCAGGAATCAGGGTGAGGCTGTTCGGCGGTTAAGGCAGAAAAAAGATTTTTGCATTGCTCGGAAGTGAGAGTATAAACTGGTCGTGCCTTTTTGGTCGTACTATCTTTTTCGACAATTTCCAAAGTTGCGTCGGTAAGCCCTTTTCTTATAATTAGGGATATGAAGTAGTTTATGATTGTGAATTTGTTTTGTAGTTCTCCTGATTCTTCTATATAGAAAGTATATTTCTGTTCTTTTAGATGAAACAGAGGATCTGTGTTTACAACTTTACAAATACTGGGTCTAAAACAATAATCTTCGGTAAAGGCATCGAAAAGATCTTCCGAAACGGTTATTTCATAATAATAGTTTGACGTTTTTTCTACATCGGTGTTACTGTTAGAAAATTTGGCATCAATCCATGGAAGTATTTCTGATGTCTTTTTGGGAGCAAAATTATAAATTATATCCTTGTGAATCATTATCTGAATAAGTGGAATATAACTACCATCCGTTAGTCTGACACAAATACGCTCACTGCAAATATCTATGTAAAGATCGTGATCCATTTGTGATATTAAATTCCAATATATGACTTGTTCGCGCTCGTATAAAGGAAGATTCGCATATGCATTTAGTTTTATTGTTTTTTGGTAATTCTCTGCCAAATCCTCACTTGGTTCATTATGTGGGCGGTTGTCTGATTTTTGCCCCTTTTTGTCTATGTAATTAGAATACCACTCGTTATACCATTTATAGAATATTTTCTTTGGGACTTTGACTCTACCTTCAAGTTCCGATCCTTTTTTTGCGTCGAAGTCGTTTTTGATAGATAATTTTATTTCTTCTGCGCTGTTTGCGTTGCTTAAAGGGTATATTTTATCACGGAAATTTTTTATCCTGGATATTTTAAGTATAGAAGTTATATCCCGTTTCATTTCCTCAGATTCACTAATTAATTTGTTATTGATGAAATCTGAAAACTCGTTGCTTATCAAATCATCAGTGTGGTCTATATCAATGTCGTCTGGTTCATAACAATTTAAGGATTCTACGTGATTGATTTCCGTGTATAGGCCTAGAGAGGAGAAAAATGGAAAGTTTTCCGTATCTTCGAGATATTCTGATTTATTAACATTTGACATAACAACTTTCTCTCCTGAGAAGAAGGAGAATTTACAGTTCATATCTAATGCCTTATGACCGAGTCGTGTTAAACGAATGTATTTTGTAGCATTCGATTTCTTGTGGTTTTCTTCTGTAACATTCTCATTTTTTTCAGTGCTATCGGAAATGTCAAGACTTTCGTCTTTTGTATTCTCATCTTCTGATTCCTCTATAATGAGATTCCACATCATGACACTATCCAATAATTTATTGAATAGAGACACTTCTGCTGAATCTTTATAATACCGCTTAGAACCAAAGGATCTGTTAGCAATATCAAATCCTAAGGTTAAACCAAGTTCTTCTCTTGTAATCTTACCAGATTCGGTAGAATCTATCAATCGTAAAATTATGGAATCAAATTGGCTGAGAGGCTCTGTATTGTAAAACTTTACAGAACAAGTTCTTTCTTCGATTCGCCATTCACGAAGTTTTTTGTCCCCTGCTTGCGACTGATAAACAAGAGAACCATTGTTTATTATATCGTTGTATTGCATAATTACTTGTCTGAAATATTATGTAAATACTGTAAATATATACCGTACCATAGTCCAGTTCCACTAACATGGATTTCCTTGATGTTAAACTTATCCA
>USFH01000040.1 GCA_900553925.1 uncultured Clostridium sp. | reverse complement strand
GCGAGTTCGGTGCGACAACCGGACGTCCGAGACGTATGGGATGGTTTGACTGTGTGGCATCAAAGTATGGCTGCCGTATCCAGGGTACCACCGATGTTGCATTTACAGTATTGGATGTACTTGGCTATCTCGATGAGATTCCGGTCTGCGTCGGCTACGACATCGACGGAGAGGTAACAACGGACTTCCCGACAACTGCAAAGTTAAAGAAAGCAAAGCCGGTATATAAGTTGCTTCCGGGATGGAAACAGGATATCCGGGGAATTAAGAAGTACGAGGATCTTCCGGAGAACTGCCGGAAATATATCGAGTTCATCGAGGAACAGATTGGATTCCCAATCACGATGGTTTCCAACGGACCGAAGAGATCCGATATTATCTATCGTGGATTTAACAACTAAATTTAACAACTAAGAAATAAAAAGACAAAGGCTGTTGCACCATCGCTTTGGTGCAGCAGTTTTTCTAATTATGGAAACATGAAGCGTATGGAAGCATGAAATCTATGTTTTCGGGCATGGGAAATGGAGATGTTTATTCTATGAGAAATCTGACAATGTTGATGGACTATTACGAACTGACGATGTCCAACGGATACTTCGAAAAAGGATTTAAAGATAAGATGGTTGTATTCGATATGTTCTATCGGAAGAATCCGGACAACGGCGGGTTTGTTGTATCTGCCGGATTAGAGCAGTTGATCGAGTATATCGAGGATATGCATTTCTCGAGGGAAGATATCGAGTTTTTGAGGAGCAAGGGCGAGTTCTCGGAAGGGTTCCTGCAGTATCTGGAGGATTTTAAGTTTACAGGAAATATCGATGCGCTGCCGGAGGGAACCATCTGCTATCCGAATACTCCGCTTGTCACGGTAACAGCACCGGTGATCGAGGCACAGCTCATCGAGACAATGCTGCTTCTTACGATGAATTTCCAGTCGCTCATTGCGACGAAAGCATCCCGTATCTGCAGGACGGCAGCAGAGAGCGGTGCGGTCGTGATGGAGTTCGGTGCGAGACGTGCACACGGGGGTGATGCGGCAATCCTCGGAGCAAGAGCTGCCTATATCGGTGGCGCGGCTGCGACAGCAACGGTTATGGCAGACGAACGGTATGGTGTGCCAGCGATCGGTACGATGGCACATAGCTGGATCCAGTTTTTTGATAATGAGTACGAAGCATTTAAGGCATATGCAGAAGTCTATCCGGATAACTGCACGCTGCTGATCGATACGTATGATATATTAAACAGCGGATTGGTGAACGCCATCCGCGTGGCAAAGGAAGTGTTGGAGCCTGCCGGAAAACGTCTGAAAGGTGTGCGCATCGACAGCGGGGATCTGGCGTATTTCTCCAAGAAAATCCGTAAGACGCTTGATGCACATGATATGCAGGACTGCAAGATCGTTGTGTCGAACAGTGTGGACGAATTCCTAATGCAGTCACTGAAGAAGCAGAACGCATGCATCAATTCTTACGGTGTCGGAGAGCGTATGATTACCTCAAAATCCGATCCGGTCTTTGGTGGTGTCTACAAGCTTGCCGCTGTGCAGAATGATGCCGGAGAATTTGTACCGAAGATCAAGATCTCTGAGAACGTTGAGAAGATTACGAATCCTGGCAGAAAGAAGCTGTGGCGTATCTTCAGCCGGGAGACCGGGTATGCGCTTGCTGATCTTATCACGATGTACGATGAGGAGGTAAATGGAGATGAGCCATTTGCCTATGTTGATCCGGTGAAGCCATGGAAGAAGATGAAATTTGAAAACGTGGATGTGAAGGAACTGCAGGTACCGATCTTTCGTGACGGAAAGCTGGTATATGACAAGCCGGAGCTTGCCGCAATCAAGGCATATGTGACAGAACAGCTTGACCATCAGATATGGGAAGAAGAACAGCGGTTTACGAATCCGCATATCCATTACGTGGATCTGTCGAAGAAATTATATCAGATAAAAGAAGAGATGCTTGCGCAGGGACAAGGGGAGAATCATTAAAAATTATGTAAAATTGTGCGGTATCCGTTGACAGAAATTATTAGAAATATTAAGATAATTATATGTGTTTTAAGATATGACATAGAATTAGGAGAAGGAGAGGAATCTCTCTACGAAGAATATGAGAAAATTTGACACCAGAACTCAATATTTCCGTTATGAAGTGCTGCGCGAGGTTGCTCGTATGGCATGGGACGGCACACTGCTCGAAGGAATCTTAGATATTCCGATGAAGATTATTCCGGGCAAGAAGCCGACGATGCGATGCTGTGTATTCAAGGAGCGCGCAATCGTGAGTGAACAGGTCAAGATGGCGATGGGGGGCAATCCGGACAATGATAACGTGATAGAAGTCATGGAGATTGCCTGTGATGAGTGTCCGGTTGGCGGATATGAAGTCGGACAGCATTGTCGTGGATGTCTGGCTCACCGGTGTGCGGATGCCTGTAAGTTTGGTGCTATCACGATTGATGAGCATCAGAAGGCGCATATTGATAAATCAAAGTGCAAAGAGTGCGGAGCCTGTGCGAAGGCATGCCCGTACAGTGCGATTTCCGATTTCAAGCGTCCGTGTCAGCAGGCATGTAAGATCGGCGCAATCACGATGAATGAGGATCAGGAAGCAAAAATCGATAATGAAAAGTGTATTGCCTGCGGCGCGTGTGTATATCAGTGCCCGTTCGGTGCAATCAATGAGAAATCATATATATTGCAGGTCATCAACATGCTCAAGGGCAGTGATCATGGCAAAAACTACAAGGTATATGCAGCGGTTGCGCCTGCGATTGCCGGTCAGTTTATCTATGCGAAGCGCGGGCAGGTTATCAGTGGAATCAAGGCACTTGGCTTTGATGAAGTTGTGGAGGTTGCACTCGGTGCAGATATGACAACCTGGCATGAATCACAGGAATTACGGGAGAAGGGCATGCTGACAAGCTCATGCTGTCCGGCGTTCGTAACTTATGTGGAGAAGAATTTCCCGGATATGCTGCCGTATGTATCTTCGACGTTGTCTCCGATGGCGATGATCGGTAAACATATCAAGGAGCAGGATCCGACGGCGAAGGTTGTATTTATCGGACCTTGTACCGCAAAGAAGATGGAGATCCGCAAGGAGACAGTTGCACCATATATTGACAGTGCGCTGACCTTCGAGGAACTGCAGGCAGTGCTTGACAGCCGGGATATCGATATCACAACACTGGAGGAAGAGAACCTGGAGGATGCCTCTTATTTTGGACGAATCTTTGCACATACCGGTGGTTTGAGCAGTGCTGTAAAAGAGGGTATGAAGGAACAGGGGGCGGAAGACTTTGCGTTGAAGCCGGTTGTCTGTGATGGCATTGAAGAATGTAAGATTGCACTGCTTAAGCTGCGGCGAAATATGCTGGATGGTAATTTTATGGAAGGTATGGCATGCCAGGGTGGGTGTGTGAATGGAAACGGAAACCTGACACACATGGCAAAGAGCCGTATGGATGTAGAAAAATATGGTAAGGAAGCGGCTGATAAGACCATTGAAGGTGCGATATCAGAGTTTTCGGTAAAATCATAAGATAAGACAGGGGGGCAGCAAATGGATCAGGTACAGGAAAGCTATGACGAATTTAATCTGAATTTTAGAATCGAGGATACGGTCGTTGTCAATCAGATGGAGATGGAAGGATTTAATGCGTTCTTCCTTGGAAATCAGTCGACTTGTCAGCAGAGTATGGTGGAAGGCGTGCGCGTGCTGTCATACAAGATTCCGGCGACATTGCCTTTGTCGCAGTTTCTGAAGAAGCAGCTATACAAAGGTGAGTTTTTATCGATTCTCTCAAATATTTTGAATCAACTGTTATATTTTGAAGACCATAACATGCCGATCAAGAAGGTGCTTCTGAATACGAAATACATGTATATTGAGTTGTCGAATCTTCATGTGCAGCTCATCTATATGCCGATTGAGAAGGATTTCGTGGATTGCAATGTGTGCGAGTTTGTACAGAACTTTATCGGCAAGATCCGGTTCGCAGATATGCAATGTGTGAATTGTGTCGATCAGATCCTGCATTATTTAGACAGCCGGATGATGTTTTCACTCAGGGAGTTCTTCACCTTTATTATTGAATTGCAGAAGGAAGATATATTGAAGGATGATATCGATCTTGGCGAAGGTGAGACAACGGTATTACAACAGATGAATTATAACAATATTACTCCATATCTGGTTCGATCCCGTACGAATGCGCTGATACCGATCGAGAAGACGGAGTTCCTGGTTGGAAAGTCCTCAGAGTGCGATTACCAGATACAGGATAACCGGAAGGTAAGCCGCAGACACTGTAGTTTCCGCATCAGCAATGGTGAATGTTATATCCGGGACGAGAATTCGACGAATCATACATATGTGAACGGCAAGATGATTCAGCCAGGATTTGATGTTATGTTGAAGAACGATGACTATATCCGTATGGGTGATGAAGAGTTTAAATATTGGGTAAGATAATGAAATAAAATCAAGGAGAACACGGTGCTTCAGGGCATCGTGTTCTTTTTGATTTTATGATGGAGGGAGAATTACTCGTCCGACAGATAATGCCGCATGGACCTTAGGGCGTTTTTCTCCAGACGGCTCACCTGTGCCTGGGAGATTGCAATCTCATCTGCCACCTCAGTCTGCGTCTTCCCTTCGAAGAAACGCAGTCGTATAATGTTCAGTTCCCGGTCATCTAACCGGTGCATCGCTTCCTGCAAGGCGAGAGACTGTACCCAGTTTTCTTCTTTGTTCTTCTTGTCTTTGACCTGATCCATCAGATATAGCACATCCTGTCCTTCCTGATATACCGGTTCGAACAGCGACATCGGTGTCGCGATGGCGTCTAAGGCGGTGACGACATCTTCCTTCGGAAGCTCTAACTCCCGCGCAATTTCTTCTACGGACGGCTCCCGGTCATTCTTCTTCGTTAATATATCCCGCGTATAGATAGCCTTGTATGCGATGTCACGCAGTGACCGTGACACACGTATGGCGTTGTTGTCACGCATATACCGCCGGACTTCCCCGATTATCATGGGAACCGCATAAGTAGAGAATTTGACATCTAATGTCTGATCGAAATTATCAAGTGCTTTGATCAGTCCGATACAGCCGACCTGAAACAGATCGTCTGAGCTCTCGGCATTGTTCCCTGAAAATCGCTGGATCACGCTCAGGACAAGTCGCAGATTCCCACGGATGAATTCCTCTCTGGCACTTTCGTCTCCTTGATTCATGCGTGCAAACAGGGCACGCTTTTCCTCTTCGCTAAGCAATGGGAGCTTGCTGGTATTCACTCCACAGATGATAACTTTGTTTCCTGCCATGATTTGGTATCTCCTGTAATCGTTATAGTCTGATACCTACAAGGATGCACGGAATTGGAAAATGCTATACAGGTAGAAACTGGCAAATTTTTGATATAAATGTAAATTCTGCACAAACGAATGCGGATTCTGCAACATAAGGAAATGCAGGAATTGATTGTGTTAGAATAGGAAAGAGCATAAAAAGGGATAAAATCCAGGAAAATGAGAGGAGAGAAGCGTATGCAAAGACTAAAAGTATGCAGAAAATTGATGGCGTTCGTGCTGACATTATGCATGGTGCTGCCGTTGATTTCAAACCAGTATCTGGTTGTGTGGGCGGAGGAGTCAGAGACGAAAGGGATTTTTTCTCTGGCTGGTTCATGTCAGACAATTGATATGACGCAGGAGTCAAGTAAGGAGTTGACAGGACAAACATATACAGAGAACCAATATCAATATATGATATCGCCTATGGGTAATCAATATGGGACGGATAACGGTGCTTTATATAAGATTACGCTGGCGGCAGGACAGATGATAAAAGTAGAGAAAGATGGTACCGCAGCCTGGGGATATTGGTATATTGATTCAGGTACGGATTTATACTATTATAATCAGGGAAATATATATAAGAACCAGGAAAATGATACGGTTAATGTGTATTGCTGGATTGCTAAATCTGGAGATTCTGATACATCTTTTTCGTTTGCTGTAAAATCTGGACAGAAAATTACAGATGTGAGTGGAAAGGCGTCAGATATAGGAGAAAGCTTAAACTTAAGTAAAACTGAAGGCAATTATGTAGAAAATATTATTTCTGGCTCGACTATGCTGAGCGGATGGCTGTATAAAACGACGGTGGAAGAAACTTATCGTATTATGGATCTTAAAAAAGAGGATTACATTTCAGTTGCGCTTTTTGATGAGGTTGGATCACAGACCATCACATTAATGGCGGAAGATTATGTAGGAAATGAGACAACCGGCGACGAATTATCAAGTCAGTTTCATGTAACAGACCAAATAAAGTACATCTTAATTTTGGATAATAACGCATTGGCTGGTCGTACATTAAAAGTAGGGCAGGCAAAGAAACTTTCAGAAATTGCCGATGTTAAAGAATTGAAGAAGGGTGAAAAACTGACATGTTCTGAAAATGATAAAGAGGTAACATTTACGCAAGGTAAATGCTATTTATACAAGCTGAGTGTTCCGGCAAATAGTATGGTGGGTTTGACTGTCACAGAAAAAAATTCAAGTTATACTGCAGAAGATTTCTATGTTTATGATGCAGATGGCTTACAGGTAGGAGACAAAACAGATTCAGGTGCGATCATAAATAATTCATCGGATGAAGTAAAAATCTATTATATTGGAGTAAACAAATCATTAATAACCGATGGGTATATTTTTGAATTAAGCTTTAATGACCTAAAGCAATTAAAGGAATGCAAACAAGTTGAATTAAGCTTGGATAATCCGACAGTTTCTATATCGGATACAGATGAGCGCATTGAGACAGTTGCAAGATTGAGTTATAACGATAATTATAAAATTGATCAAGGTGTTTTACTAAAGGTGATTGTGCCAAAGAAGAGCACAATCTGTTTGAATAAACAGGACCTTGAGTATTATACGGATTTATCGAAGAAAAGTAAGTGTTATTCGGAAGATTATGTATTTGAAAGAACAAATGATACTGAGAATGATGAGATAATATATATTCTGGCAGAAGCGGGAAGTACATGGACAATAACGCTTAAACAGGACAGCGGGGATCCTGTGATACCGAAGTTATCAGAGTTAAAGGAAAGTGCAATTTCTCTGAATGAAGGAATCAACGTTGTAGATCAAAGTCAAAAGAAGGATGCCATGGTTAATTATGACGGTGTGGATGAAAGTGGTAATCCTATTGGCTCGGTATGGCAGACTGGAATTTTATATAAATACGAGATACCGGCGCATACAAATGTAACGTTTGAATTGGGAATTAAGGAGAAGAACGGAAGATATGGATGGATTGAAAGGTTTGAGGATTTGGATGCTTATCCATTGGAATCTACATGCAAAAACTATGGAGATTCAACCAAAACCGTTTATGTATGGGTTATCCCTGATGAAGTGGAAGGTGTCGACAATCCGACATATCAAATCACAGTAAAGAATACATCGAACAATTATTTTTATACAACACCATATGATAATGAAGTAGCTGCATTATATAATGCTGGAAAGTTGGAAGATGTATATCTGTATTCGTGGAACTCGGCACTGGAAGAAAGTCTGGATAGTTTCTTCGGCTCACATCCTGAATATGAGAGATACGTTCATTTTACAAATTATGAGATGGGATCATTAGATTCATCTTATAAGACACAAATTGATGCGAGATTAATGGAAGATCAGGCAACAATTGTAAACATGGATCGAGAAATCGTACCATTTGAGCTAGAAAATATTTCGATAGCATTTGTGGATAAAATTGGCATACAGAATACAAATAATCTAGCATCGTATTACAAAAGAAATGCATATGATTATACCATTAAGGAAGCTTCGTCCAATGGTTCGTTGAAGATGGTTTCAGATAATGTAAATCCTGGTTGCTTTATGTACAATAAAACAGTTGCCAAAACTGTTTTGGGAACAGATGATCCGGATGAGGTACAACAGTATATCAACGACTGGGATGGATTCTTTGCTGTTGCAGAGAAAGCGAAAAAAGCAGGTTATTATATGACCAGTGGCAGTGATCAGGTTCTAAAGTCGGTAATAAAACAGGATGAAAAGTATCAGAAACTAGTAGAGAACGGGTACGAAAAAGGAAATACGGCTTGGGATGATCCGTGGTATGAAGATATAGAGGGAAATCAAGTATTTGGATATTTTGCTGCTCCGTGGTTATTGTGGACATTAGATGATGAGACATTGGATAATTATGACATGTGTATTGCGCCTTGTGCATATGTATATGGTGGATCTTATTATGCGGCAAATATTAAATGTCAAGACAATCCTTTGGCAGCTCAGATCCTTTACATGCTTACTTGTGACGAGACAGTTATGGGGAAAACGTGTGAGCAGGGTTATGGAGATGTGGTGAATAATCAGACGGTGGTAAGAGAACAGATTCGAAAACAAACACCAATCTTCAAAATGAGTGGATCTGAGGCAGCTTCCATGTGGAAACGTTGGGATACATATGCAGCCCGAATTGGAAATGATGCATGGCTGGCAAATGAGTTGTCGTATGGAAATTATGCTGTACAGGTAGATGATACAAATAGTTTTAAGATTTCACAGATTGGTAATGGCTTCGATGCGAGATTTTTACAGCCAATCGAACAAAGTGAAGCAAATAATGTGAAAACTGTTACAAGAGCAGGAAATGATACAATCATAACAGTATATGATACAAAACATGTTGTAAAGTATAACTATACAATTGGAAGTACAACCTATACATTACAGTTTGCGCCATATAAAGCAGATATGAGTTCAACAACAGTGGCAGAAAGCCAGACACAGCTTGAGGATGGCGGAACAGTTGTTGATTCAGTTACTCTGGAAGCGGGTAAAATTACAGGAAAACAGACGGAAACCATGTACGATTCATCAGCATCAAATAGTCAGGTTATCTTGACAGAACAGAAGGATGGAACGGGTACGGTTGTAAAGAAAGCTGATATCGCTGTCAATCAGGCTGTTTTGAATAGCGAGGATATTAAAAAAGCGGTTGATGTAACAAATCAAAAAAATGCAGAATATGAAAAGGATATCTTCACAGATGCTAGTATACAAGAAATCAATGCTGTATTCTCAGAAGATGCGAATCAATCGATCTCGAAGAGTGTGTTCGATAGTTTGAAAGATAAGTCGGTTACTTTATCTTTGGATAAAGAATCTTCGGTTGAAACAAATGCATACACATGGACATTTGATGGATCAACCATATCAAAATCTGTTGATTTGAAAACAGGCATAGAAACAAAAAAATTGGATGAAACGGCAAAAGCGTTGATTCCGGAAGATACAGCAAATTGTATGCTTGATTTCGCACAGGATGGCGATTTACCTGGTAAAGCGAAGGTTACGGTGAATGTAGCCTCTTCAAATCTTGTAGCAGATCAAGCGCTGTATTGTTATTATTACAATGAGGATAATGGAACGTTATTAGATGAACAGCAGGTAACTGTGGATCAGGCAGGTAATGTTGCAATTGAGATTGAACACTGCTGTAAATATGTTTTGACAAATGCGAAGGTAGCGATAAAGGTTGATACAGTTGCAATTGAGGAGCCTGAATCCAAAGAGGTACAGATAGGGAACTCAATTCAATTAAAGGCAACTGTGACACCGGAAAATGCAACGAATCAGAAGGTTATCTGGAAGAGTGATAATGAAGATATTGCAAGCGTTGATGGAGATGGAAAGGTAACAGCTAAGGCAGAGGGAACTGTAAAGATTCGAGCAGTGTCAGCCGATAATGAAGATAAATTTGCTGAGATCGAACTGAAGATTGTAGCTTGCAAACATACTGACACAGAGGTGAGAGACAAAAAGGAAGCCACCTGTGTTGCAGACGGTTATACGGGGGATGTATATTGCAAGGAGTGTAAGAAATTAGTTGAAAAGGGAACAGTAATTCCAAAGACAGGAAAGCATACCGCCGGCGAATGGGAAGGAGAAAAAGCTGCTACTACGACAGAAGAGGGAAGCAGAATCAAGAAATGTACAGTCTGTGGAGAGGTTGTCGCAAGAGAAACAATCGCAAAGCTTCCGGCACCAGCACCTACACCAGCACCGGTTGTGACACCGAATGTTACGGTTTCTTACCGTACACATGTACAGTCCATCGGCTGGCAGAATCCAGTAACAAACGGTACGATGAGTGGAACTTCCGGCAGGGCGAAGCGGCTCGAAGGTATTGAGATTTCGGTTGCAGGTAACAGTAATCTTGGCATCCAGTACACAACCCATTGCCAGAGCTATGGCTGGTTGCCGTGGTCTGCAAATGGCGAGATGAACGGAACTGAGGGCGAAGCGAAGAGACTGGAAGCAATCAAGATTCAGTTAACAGGAGCAGACAAGGATAAGTACAACGTATATTACCGCGTACATGCACAGTCTTACGGCTGGCTTGCATGGGCAGCCAATGGCGCACCGGCAGGAACAGCAGGACTTAGCAAACGACTCGAGGCAATCCAGATCGTGATCGTGAAGAAGGGTGAAAGCTTCGATCATGCAATCGGAAATATCCAATCTGCCCGTGGAGAGGCATATATTGCATCATCCACAGCAAATGCGAATCCGGTTGTGACAGGTGAGAACAATGTAAATGTAGAATATCGTACACACGTACAGTCTTTTGGCTGGCAGGGCTGGAAGCACAATGGTGTGATGAGCGGAACAAGCGGTAAGGCAAAGAGACTTGAAGGCATCAACATCAAGCTTACGAACAAGCCATACAGCGGAAGCATTGTCTATACGACACATGTACAGTCCATCGGATGGCAGGGCAATGAGAACAATGTGAATACATGGTTCCGTGATGGTCAGATGGCTGGAACGAGTGGACGTGCGAAGCGTCTTGAAGCAATCCGTATCGCACTGACCGGCGAGATGGCAGAGCATTATGACGTATACTACCGCGTCCATGCACAGACCTACGGCTGGCTTGCCTGGGCGAAGAACGGCGAAGCTGCCGGAACCGCAGGACTCAGCAAGCGTCTTGAAGGAATCCAGATTGTGCTTGTACCGAAGGGCGGTGCTGCACCAGTGAATAATTACGGTGGTGTTGTAACGACGAATAAGCAGACGTATATTAAGAAATAACATTTTTACACCCGATAAGGTATAATTCAAAGGGAATTAGAATAAAATATACCTTATCGGGTGTATTTTGTATACAAAACATTGCATTTATACCCGATGAGGTGTAAAATACACTAAAAAAGACAGGCGGTGATCGTATGAATCAGATTGCAGAATTTATAAAAAAGAATCGTAAAGCAGCGGGACTGACGCAGGAGCAATTTGCCATGCGGGCAGGTCTTGGTTTGCGTTTTGTACGTGAATTGGAGCAGGGAAAAGAAACGGTGCGCATGGACAAGGTAAATATCGCACTTGGAATGTTTGGAATGGAGGCAGTTCCGGGAAGGCAGGTTGATTAGGTATGGATACGATTTTTCGAACGGCATATGTATATGTGCGGAATGTATTTGCAGGAACGCTACTGGAAACAGATGAAGGATATTCATTTTCCTACGATCAGACATATTTGAAAGATGCGCAAGCGAGTGCTGTTTCGTTGACGTTGCCTTTGACGGACGAGGTGTATGAGTCGAAAACAATGTTTCCTTTTTTCGATGGATTGATTCCGGAGGGCTGGCTGCTTGGTGTTGTAAGCAGGAATTGGAAGATTGATTTAAAAGATCGGTTTGGGCTTTTGCTGGTTGCATGTAAGGATGCAATTGGAAATGTCAGCATAAGGGAGGAACGTGTATGAATTGTTTATGTTGTGGAAAACCATTGAAGAAGGAAACGGAATCGGGTTGGCATGCATCCTGCATAAAGCATTTTTTTGGTACGGATACGATACCGGAAATTGATATCACAGAGCAGACATTGACGACAATTGTAATGGAATCAATTCAAAAGGGTTTTACGGTTCCGGGGGTACAAAAGAAATTATCGTTACATTTGCTGTCAGAAAATAATAAACCACGTCTCACACTTGTGAATTATCCAACGGGATATATTCTGAAACCACAGGTAGAGCAGTTCGAAGCATTGCCAGAGGCAGAACAACTGGTTATGACAATGGCAGATACAATCGGGATTTCTACGGTTCCGCATGCTCTGATGAGGGGGGATGGAGATCTGGCATACATTACGCGACGCGTTGACCGGGTTGAGGATGGTGAACATACGAAGATGCTTGCGATGGAAGATTTCTGCCAGCTTGATTTGCGTCTGACACAGGATAAATACAAGGGGTCTTATGAGCGGTGTGCAAAAATTATAGAGCGGTATTCCTGTCGAAAAGGCTTGGATATGGCAGAATTATTTATGAGATTGGTGTTTTGCTTTGTGGCTGGAAATTCGGATATGCATTTGAAAAATTTCTCGTTGATTGAGACTGGAGAGGGCACTGGCACATATAGTTTGTCACCCGCGTATGATCTACTTCCGGTGAATGTAATCATGCCGGAAGATAAGGAACAGTTTGCACTTGCAATGAATGGAAAGAAACGGAATCTACATCGAAAAGACTTTTTGGTTTATGCAGATGCATGTGGAATATCCAGAGTGTCTGCAGAGAAGATGCTGGATGCGGTGATAGAGCAACGGCAGAAGTTTGTTGCAATGTGTGAAGCATCGTTGCTTCCGGAACACCTAAAAGAACGGTTTGAGAAGCTGATACAGGAACGATGCGATGCAATCACGAAAAGAACGCAGAGGAAGGAGTGAAACGCTCCAACCTCTGCTTTTTTCATGCAATGGGTTATAACATATATTTCCGCATCCAGTAGTCAACCTGCAGCAGGTAGGCAATCATCTGTGGTCCGGCCATGAGCTGACCGAACCAAGGCTTTCCATATTCCTTTGGCTCGTCGAGGAATTTCAGCACCGCAGGGATGTTCAGATAGCTCCGTAGCGGCGATGCGGTGTCGGTGACAACTTCGCGCAGGCGGTTCGCAAGCACGCGCTCGTATTCCGGGTGATAGGTCTTCGGGTAAGGGCTTTTTGGACGGTTCATGATCGTGTCCGGCAGATATTTGGCGGCGCAGGCACGGAGCAGACTCTTGGGAACACCATCCTTGGCTTTGATCGACCACGGAACATTGAATACATAGTCGACGACGCGGTAATCGGCGAATGGAACTCTGGCTTCGAGTCCGTGTTGCATGGATGTGCGGTCCATGCGGTCAAGCAGCGTCTGCATGAACCAGCGGATATTCAGATAGGCAATCTGGCGTTTCTTCGTATCGAGCGGAGATTCCTCCGGCAGGATATCGACCTCGGAGAGCGTCGTGCGGTATGCCTTGGCGATATATTTTTCCATCTGCATGCTGGCAGCAAATTCCGGGTGGAGCAGGGATTTGCGGAAGGAGATATCCATCGTCCACGGGAAGGTGTTCGATTGCAGCATAGCGTCACGGTGAAACCACGGATAGCCACCGAAGATCTCGTCAGCACATTCACCGGTCAACGTGACTTTGTGATGCTTCGCAACCTCCCCACAGAAGTACAACAGCGAGGAGTCAACATCTGCCATCGTTGGTAGACACCGGCTGTCGACGGACGCTTCGAGCAGATCGGCAAGCTGCGTGTAGGAACACGTTAGGTAGATGTGATCCGAGTGCAGATAGTCCTTCATGATATCAACGTAAGGGCGGTCTTCACTCGGCTGGAAGCTGTTCGCCTGAAAATAAACGGCATTGTCGGTGTAATCAAAGGAGTACGTCGTAAGAGGTGTATCCTCCGGCAGGAAATGGTTACAGACGGCGGATACATACGAGGAGTCGACACCGCCGGAAAGCAGGGTGGAGATCGGAACGTCGGACACCATCTGCATACGGATGCTGTCTTCAAGCAGGTATGAGGTTTTCTCTACCGTTTCCTCGTAGCTGTCGGTGTGCGGGTGGCTTTCAATCCGGTAGTATAGCCGGGATGTCATATACTGCGGCGAGTAGGTCAGATATTCGCCGGGCTTGATCTCTTTGATTCCGGAGAATACACCTTTGCCGTATGTCTTCGCTGGTCCGAGGGAGAAAATCTCATTGAAGCTGTTCATATCGATGCATGGCCGCACGCGCGGGTATTCAAACAGCGTATCAATCCTCGAGGCGAACACGAGTGTATCGCCGGTTTTCGTATAATAAAGCGGTTTGACACCGAAGCGATCACGGTAGAGGTAGAGTGTATTTCGCATGCTGTCGTAGATGGCGATTGCGAAGATACCGTTTAATTCTTTGACAAAGCCCGGTCCGTAATGACAGAACGCGGCGGCGATAACTTCGGTATCGGAGTTTGTTTCAAAGGTATAGTTTTTTCGGAGCAGTGTTTTCTTTACTTCCTTGTAGTTGTAGATCTCGCCGTTATATACAATATAGTAGGTGTTTCCGTCCTTCGTATAAGACATGGGCTGTCTGCCATTTTCAAGATCAATGATAGACAGGCGTGTGTGCGCAA
>USFH01000039.1 GCA_900553925.1 uncultured Clostridium sp. | reverse complement strand
GGGTGCGTGTGCGCGGGATTGCGGAAACTATCTCGACATGAACCTGCCGATGGCGAAATATCTGAGTAAGAAGTATCTGACGGAGGTGCTTGAGAACATTTCCGAGGAGCGGCTTGTGTATCCGGAGTAATGACAGACGGATGTTGTCAGATATCTCCGGAAGATGCCAGACAATCAGAAATAAGAACAAAAAAGGGTGCCGTTTACAGCTGGTGCCCTTTTAGTTTACATAAAAATGCTACAATTTGTAGCATTTTGTTTTTTCTCTTGAAATATCCGGAAGGAGTCTATATTATTTTATTAGAAGGTTGTTTGGCGGCCTTCGGAAAATAGGGTATGGAAGGAGGAACTTCATGGGAGAACAACAATTCAATAGCGAGGGTGGAGAACGGAAGCCGATCGTGTATGCGGAGCTGATGAATCCGGCGATGGTAGAGGAACAGCCTTTCTATCACAAAGGTATGACGATCAGTGAGTATCAGAAGGAACTTGCGTATCTCAACCAGAATCAGGCGTCTTTCTTAGACGGTTCTTATGTCCCACTCTGGAAACAGGCGTGGTTTCATTAGTAAAAGGAGCTTTGGCCAGCACCTAAATACAAAATAAGTTATTTTTTCATTCGCAACCCCTATATTTTGTAGAAAATTTTATAAAAACTATTTGAATTTATATACCAGTATGTTACAATAAACTATAATTACGGACAAGTATAACTAGTTATGGCATAAATGACGATATATATAGAAGAATGTATGGTTACAGAGAGGTGTAAGTATGAACTTGAAAGACAAGCTGGTAAGTAAATTATTGGAGATTGGAAAGAAACACCGGATATTAGTCTATCCGATGCTTGCTTTGGTTGCTATTGTGACGGCAATATCCCATGCAATATGCTGGGGACGTGGAAACGGCAAGAAGATGGTCGCATCCATTATGGTAGTGGCACTGCTTATTACGCAGTCGCTCTTCCTGACGTCATCCGCTGTGAATAACGGCGATGATGCGAACGCGGCACTGACAAATACGGCGACGGATGCAACGAGCATTATGAGTGACGAGGAACTCGTAAATGATCCAATTCAGCTGCTTGATGCAGATGGGAATGCCGATGCCGTTGACGATGGAGCAGCCGATGCAGAAACAGCAAATGTTACATACTATGCATATACAACCTCATCTCAGACAATTGCCGGATTTTCAAAGGCTTGTGCAGTTGCAGACTCTACCATTACTTTGATGAACGATAATGCAGAAATTCTGCAGGGATTTGGACTGGATGCAAATTATTTTACAACAGACGGAAAACTGTACAGTGATGCACAGTGTACAACACCAATTGCTGGCAATCAGATGACAACGACAGAAAATGGAACGTATCAGGTATTCGTAAAGATTACAAGAACTGCATATACACTCGCATTTTCTGATTGTGGTGATCAGGGAGATGTAGCAAGTGTCAAGATACCGACAAATGAGACAGATACCGGTAATGTGGAACAGGTAATGTCATTTGCAGTACCGGGATCAGACGAAACCTATCATTTTTATAAGAGAGGATATAAGTATATCAGCCTTGGAGACAAGACAATCGGTCAGAACATCGAGGTGAAGTCTTCGGATGTCCACACGAACACGATCACGGTGAAGGCAGGTTGGGAGCCAATCAAGGATATGAAGCTGACATATCAGTTGTATGATTCGTCAGTTGTCGGTGTGCTTGATCCGGTAAAGGCTGCTGGAGCAGTAGAAGATAGTGCACCGTTTGCATATGGTGATGTGGTATCTATTTTGTCTTTGGACGAAGCAGCTTATATCAATAACAAGGGATATTATTTTGCAGGCTGGAAGATCGAGGGCACTGATACGATTATTGATCCATCCCAGACAGCAACGATTGCAGCGACGATCGAGAGTGGACTGGTAAAAGAAAATGGTGAGCTAAAAGATGAAACAAATGTTGCACCAGTTAAGCTGATTGGCCAGTGGAAATATAAGGAAATCGAGTTGTATGTCGATGGCAATAAGGTGGATGGCAGTGATGCGGCTGTGACAGGCATGTACGGTACAGCCATGAACCATGTCATTACGGCAAAGTACAAAAAGGATGGTGCAGTGAGCGAGTCTATCCAGTTTACAAATGGTATGCAGGCAGTTACAACTGGACTGGGTACCTATGGACTTTCTGTGAATGAATCGGCAAACTCTTATACGATAACAGGTACACCGAAAAATGTGACAACGGATGCACAGAGCTATACATTTACGGTCACAGATACAAACGACACAAGCAAGACAGCAACCTTCAATCTTGTGTTTGCTGTTGAAAAGCTTCCGGTTATCATTGGTGAGGTCAAGGATGCTTCCACGGGAGGAACTTTGACAAAGGTATATGATAACTCAGATGCCATCCAGGTGCAGACGACAGCGTCTGTTACAGCACAGGACGGCAGTGTACCGGATTGTATCACGAACGATACGATTCAGGTAACCTTTGATGCAACCGCGAAGATGCTGGATACAGGAAGCGTGAAGGGTAAGGATGTTGGTACCGGAAAGACAATCCGTCTCACATCACCAAAGCTATCCGGAAAAAATGCAAACTGCTATGAGTTACGGAATGTAGAAGAAGGGCACCTTGATGTGGCAAATGCAGCCAGCGTAACGAAGCGTACCCTGAACGTAGAGGTTGCATACGATGTGGATTCTGTATTATTTGGACAGGATAGTCCGGACTGTACACTGACGATTACGAATCCAGATAATATTGCACAGGGAAATAATAACGAAGAGCAGAATGCATATAAGGCAGATCCGAATGCATTTATGACAAGATATCTTGGACTGAATAATAAGGATGCATGGGAGACAAACCGTAAGATTTACAGTAGTCCGGCAAATGCATATTATTATATCCGCCCAACCTTCGCAAGCAACGGAAACTATGAGGTGGTTGTTGCAAATCCACCGAAATTCTCGGTGACAAGAGAAAATTCTGACGGACATTTTGCTGTCAAGGAGACAGCAGTCGGCGGATATTATCCGAGCTATACGATCATGGCAACGAACGGATATGATATGGTTCGAATCCTGAATGATGGCGAAGTGGATATCTCTGATACGATGACACGTGCACAGGCGAAAGCACTGTTCAAGAGTCAGTCCGCAGGTATTACGGCGGATGGTACATATACGAATATCCGGTTCCAGCTGTATAATTCGACAACCAATGCAATCTCTACCATCTATACAGTGAAAGAGACAATCGTAGTAGATACAAAGATTCCGGTTTATGTAAGCCATACGGTAGAACCGGCAGGCTTTGTAAATCAGCTTGGATTTGGTTCATATTATCATTCACAGAACAATGTCACAGGTATGACACTAACGGTTACATACCGTTCAGACGAAAGTCCTTGTGATTATCTGTATTATTATTTTGCGGGTGAGGATGCGGCCACTGTTCCGACGACAATGACGCAGACGAAGATGGTATCGAAAGGAAATGGTCTATACGAAGCAACACTTCTGGTAGGAAACGGCTATGCCGGACAGCTGGTTGTATGGGCAACCGATACGAAGCAGAAGGAATCTGCACATACAAAGCTGGTATGCTATACAACAAATACCGATGCAAGTCTGACGGATAAGTATTATGAGTGGATGGTCGAAGAAACACCTCCGACTGCTACTTTGAATGTACAGGGAAATGGAGAAGCGGCTCTGACAGATAAGTGGTACAATACCTTGGATGCAGCAATTGCAGCAACGGATATTGACAGTGGTCTGGATGCAGTCGCGTGGACGGTTGAGACACCTAGTACAACCGTGACAGCTACGACATCTGCGTATGGTGTCAATGTGACAAAGGATGCAAAGATTACAGACTATACATTCCACCAGATCATCACGGGTGAGGCATCAAATGATTATACGCCGGGTAAATATTATATTTCAGCAGTTGTGAAGGATAATTCAGGCAATATGGTAGATGTAGAGAAGCAGGGTCCATTCCTCTTCGATGGCATCAAACCGGCAGTGACATTGTCTGATGATGGAGAAAGCCAGACACAGTTCCAGTCCGATGTCACGATTACGATGGAAGCGACAGAGGGCGAGCTGGAAAGTGGTATTGACAGCATCGCACTGTACAAGGATAGCACAGGCAGTGAGCCGATCCAGACATGGTCTGCCGCTGGCGAGAAGAGCTGGACAGAAAGCTATGATGTAACAGAGAGTGGAACCTATATCTTAGTTGTAACGGATATTGCAGGTAATCAGTCTACCGAGCAGGTAACCTACAGTCATATTTCTTCGGAGAGACCAGACAAGCCAAGCGTATCAATCGCGAAGGGCGATAATGGTGCGATTGGAAATGCAGGCTGGTTGATCGAGGATAAGCCAAAGGTAACAATCAAGTCAACAACGGAAACAAGTGATAAGGTTCCGGTCAAGACATATTACAAAGTGATTTATACAGATGCAAGTGGAAAGCATGAGTCGCAGGATAGTTTTACGGGAGAGAGCCATACATTTGCACTGGAAGGACAGGGCGATGTGACAGTGCAAGCCTGGGCGGTCAGCGAAGCAGGCTGTCAGAGTGATACCGCTTCTGAGGATGCAAAGGTAGATATTGAAGGACCAAATGTGAAAATCATAGATTCTGTGGTTGATACAGATGGTAATGTGACAATCAACTTCCAGGCGATTGATCTGATCAGTGGCGTAGATACTGACCGGGTGCTTGTGAATGGCAACGCTGTATCGGTAACGGATACAGATGGCGTGGCAAAGGGAAGCTTCAAGGCAGATGGCAGTGCAACTTATACGATCGTTGCGTATGATAATGCAGGTAATAAGTCTACAGAGGTAAGCTTTGAGCCGCTTGGTCTGGAGGTAACACCGGTAACAGCAATTACAAATACGACAGCACATATCGAGACACAGGTGATTCAGGGAACAAATCCATTGTCGAAGAAGCAGTGTTATATCGAATACAAGAAAGCAACGGAGACAAGCTATGATACGGTACTTGTCAACAAGACAGACACGGCAAGCGGAATTGAGATGATCTACAATTTCAGCAAGCTGACACCGGATACGGTATATAATTACCGTGTACATGCAGCAACAGAAAATTCTTCCGAGACAAGAGTAATCGAAGGAAGTTTTAAGACCTTGTCTGGAAACTCAACAACTACGATCTATGGTACGGCAGTCTATAATGATTCGTTGCCGGATGATGTGAAGGATAAGCCAATCTACATCAACCTGTATCGCGGTAATACGGTAGTCGGTGGTGAGATTGTAACAAGTGCTGACAACACGCGGTATATGTTTACAGGTGTATCTGATGGAACTTATCGTATTGTTGCAACAAACGGCACTTTGTCGAAAGAAGTATCTGTGACAGTATCGGGTGGTATGATCACATATCCGGAAACCTATTCAACAACAGGTGGAATCAATTTTGTGCTTTCGGGTTTGTCTACCGATGTTGTGTTGGATGACAGTGATGTTGAAATCGCTGTAGATGGTCTGGATAAGATCTACAACAACAGCTATTATAAGGGAAATGTGACAGATGATGATTTACGCATCGTTCAAAATGGCGGACGGATTGATATTGCCTTGCATGCAAGTTACATCAAAGTGAATGATGTGACATCCGAAGAAAAAGGTATTTTTGCAGATAAGCTTGGCAGCCAGACAGAGATTGTACGTTATATTCGGTTATACATTGTAAAAAATGTATATAATGAACTTGGAAACTTAGAGTATTCACAGAATCTGACAAGACTGTATGATCCGGTCACAATCTCCTTCCCATTGGAAGACCTGGCCGGACAGAATATCAAGGTGGCATCGCTGCATGCAGAGGGTACTGATTATACATTCAAGACATGGACGGATGCGAGTGAGGCGACACTGACACATGATTATGTAATCATCAACACAGACCGTTTCTCAACTTACGCGTTGTACCGTGTGACACAGCCAAAGACTTACACGGTTGTATGGAAGGACGGAGATGGAAAAGTCCTGAAGACTGAGACTGTAGAAGAAGGTGCTTCTGCAACACCTCCGGAAGGTACACCGACGAAGACACCGACCAAGGATTATACATATACATTTGAAGGATGGGATCAGGATTATTCGAATATCTCAAAGGATATGGTAATTCTTGCATGGTTCTATTCAACAAAGAAGGGTGATACAACCGAAGATCCGGGTACGACGGAGCAGCCGGGGAACAATAACGGCAGTACGGACGTTAACGGAAACGATAAACCGCAGAACACAACGGTGACACCGGGAAATAACAGCAATAACGGAAACAACGGCGGACAGAATACTTCGAAGAACCCTGTAAAGTATACTTATATGGGCGCATCCGGTTCTCCAAAGACCGGAGATGCAACGCCGATCGTATTGCTTGTCTGTGCATTTGCATTTGCAGGAGCAGGAATTGTTCTCATCATGAAGAAGAAAAAAGAACAATAAATTTCTAATAATTGACAGTTATAGTTCTTCGCATATCGAACATAATAAGAGTAAGACAAACATGTCTTAAATCAAATTATGGAGGTAACTGATTATGAAGAACTCAAACACAACAAGCGTACCAGAGGCTAAGGATGCTATGAACAAGTTCAAGATGGAAGTAGCAAATGAGCTCGGTGTAAACCTGAAGCAGGGTTATAACGGAGATCTTACTTCCCGTGAGAGCGGTTCTATCGGTGGCGAGATGGTCAGACAGATGATCAAGAAGCAGGAGCAGCAGATGTCTGGTAAGTAATCTTACCTTAAGACAGATGTAAAGTAAGACCACGTAAGGGAGTTTGTTTCTATATCAGTGATAATGGATAACGTTATCGCATAAGATATAGAAACAAGCTCTTTTTTGAACGGTTTTTTTGCGTAAAATATAGACTTGCGAAAAATCTTATGATATAATGCAGAGAATAGTGCTTACAGGTATCGTAGGCGTTGTAAGTTAAGGAGGAAAAAAACAAATGAGTTTAGCAGTAGAAAAATTAGACGGAAGCATGGCGAAGTTGACAATCACAGTACCGGCAGAGGAGTTTACAAAGGCAGTTGCAACAGCATATAACAAGCAGAAGGGTAAGTTCTCTGTACCTGGATTCCGTAAGGGCAAAGTACCACAGGCATTTATCGAGAAGATGTACGGTCCTGCTGTATTCTACGAAGACGCTGCAAATCAGCTTATAAATGAGTATTATCCAAAGGAACTTGAGAATTGCGAAGAAGAGATTACATCTAACCCGGAGATCGATGTAACACAGATCGAGAAGGGTAAGGATTTCATCTTCACAGCTACTGTAGCTGTAAAGCCAGAGATCAAGATCGGTGAGTATAAGGGCGTTGAGATTGAGAAGATCGATACGACTGTAACAGACGAGGACGTTATGGCAGAGATCCTCAAGGATCAGAAGGAGAACGGTAGAAAGATCGACGTAACAGACAGAGCAGCACAGATGGACGATGAAGTTACAATCAACTTCGAAGGCTTTGTAGATGACGTTGCATTTGAAGGTGGCAAGGGCGAGAACTACAAGCTTACACTTGGTTCACACTCCTTCATCGATACATTCGAGGATCAGATCGTTGGTAAGAACATCGGCGATAAGTTTGATGTGAATGTAACATTCCCGGAAGAGTATCATGTAGATGAGCTGAAGGGTAAGCCGGCAGTATTCAAGGTAGAGCTTCTTGCAATTTCTGCATTAGAGCTTCCGGAGCTTGATGATGAGTTCGCAAGTGATGTATCTTCTTTCGAGACATTTGCTGAGTACAAGGAAGATAAGAAGAAGACATTGGAAGTAAAGAAGGAAGAGCAGGCAAAGCGCGAGAAACAGTCTAAGGTTGTAGAGAAGATCGCTGAGGCAGCTGAGGTTGAGATTCCGGAAGCTATGATCAAGTACAATCAGGAGAGAATCGTAAATGAGATGTCTCAGAGAATGATGTATCAGGGACTTCAGATGGAGCAGTATCTCCAGCTTATGGGAACAACAAAGGAAGAGTTCTTAGAGCGTGTGAAGCCGGATGCAATCGCAAGAATCAAGACAAGTCTTGTACTTGAGGCAGTTGCAGCAGCAGAAAACATCGTTGTAAGCGATGATGATGTAGATGCTGAGATCCAGGATATGGCTACACAGTATCAGATGAAGCCGGAAGAACTCAAGGATATGATCGGTGCACCTGAGATGGAGAATATCAAGAAGGATATCGCTTCCAGAAAGGCACTGGAATTCCTGGGTGAGAACTGCAAGGAAGTTTAATAGATAGGGTGTCACCTTAGTTAGGAGATAATTAGAATGGCAAATCGTGTAGACGATAAGAAAAAGGTAAGATGTTCGTTCTGTAATAAGTCACAGGAACAGGTGCGTAAGCTGATTGCCGGACCAAATGTGTATATCTGTGATGAATGTATCGAGATCTGTTCGGAAATCATACAGGACGAATTTGATAACGAGCCTTCCGAATCGGAGATCAATCTCTTAAAACCAAAGGAGATCAAGGAGTTCCTTGATGATTATGTAATCGGACAGGAACAGGCGAAGAAAGTGTTATCGGTTGCTGTATATAACCATTATAAGCGTATTCTGGCAGAGAAGGATTTCGATGTTGAACTTCAGAAGAGCAATATCATTATGATTGGACCAACGGGATCCGGTAAGACATATCTGGCGCAGACACTTGCAAAGCTTTTGAATGTTCCGTTTGCGATTGCAGATGCGACGGCGCTGACAGAGGCAGGATATGTCGGCGAGGATGTAGAGAATATCTTACTGAAACTGATACAGGCAGCTGACTATGATATCGATCGTGCACAGCACGGCATTATCTATATTGACGAAATCGATAAGATTACAAAGAAATCTGAGAACGTATCTATCACAAGAGATGTATCGGGTGAAGGAGTACAGCAGGCACTCTTAAAGATTATTGAGGGAACGGTTGCATCGGTTCCTCCACAGGGTGGAAGAAAGCATCCACAGCAGGAGTTCATCCAGATTGACACAACGAATATTCTCTTTATCTGTGGTGGTGCATTTGAGGGAATGGAGAAGATTATCGAGAATCGAATCGGTAAAAAATCCATTGGATTTAATGCAGAGATTGCAGATCGTTCTTCCGATAAAAAGGTTGGCGAGATATTGAAGCAGGTACTGCCGGAGGACTTTGTAAAATATGGTCTGATTCCGGAGTTTATCGGACGTGTTCCGGTCAGTGTCACACTGGATCTGCTGGATGAGGATGCGCTGGTACGGATTCTGTCAGAGCCGAAGAGTTCTATCTGCAAGCAGTATAAGAAGCTGTTCGAGTTAGACGGCGTGGAGCTGATCTTCGATGAGGATGCCCTGCGTGAGATTGCGAAGGAAGCGATGACAAGAAAGACAGGTGCGCGAGGACTGCGTGCAATCATCGAGAAGACGATCATGGAACAGATGTATGAGATTCCTTCTGATGATACCGTTGTAAGCTGTCGTATCACAAAGGATATGGTAGATGGTATCTCAGGACCTGTGATCGAACGCTCAGATGAACCTAGAACGAAGAAGAACGCTTCAAGGAAGCGGATAAAGCAAGAGGATTCAATTGCGTAATGGTGATCAAATCAGCAGAATTAGAAACAGTATGCGGCATTACGAGTAAATTGCCGGATAATACATTCCCGGAGATTGCATTTGCGGGCAAATCAAATGTTGGAAAGTCTTCGCTGATCAACGGTTTACTCAACCGGAAATCGCTTGCGAGGACTTCGGCATCGCCCGGCAAGACACAGACGATTAATTTCTATAACATTAATAAGAATTTGTATTTTGTAGACCTGCCGGGTTATGGATATGCGAAGGTATCGCAGGAGATCCGTAACAAATGGGGGAAGATGATCGAACGTTATCTGCATGCATCTACACAGTTGAAAGCGGTTTTGCTTTTGATCGATATTCGCCATGCGCCGGGAGAAAACGATGTTACAATGTATAACTGGATTGTTGCGAATGGGTACGAACCGGTTATTATAGCGACAAAGTTAGATAAGATCAAACGGAGTCAGAAAGACAAAAACATAAAAGTGATTCGTGAAAAGCTTGGATGCGGAAAAGAAACAAAAATAATCCCCTTCTCCGCTGTTTCAAAACAGGGAAAAGAGGAGATCTGGAATCTGATTGAAGATTCTATTTCGACTTCGATGTCCATAGCTGATTAATCAGGTATTCATATATGCCGGAACTTTTGGAACGCCAGTTGTTGCAAATAGTTTCGGCTTGTGTTTTTGTTGGAACGTCGAATTTCAGATCAATCAGGGTATCTTTCCGGTCTTTGATGATGCACTGTACCGTATACCAGTTGGCGTCGCGGTTATAATAGTCTGCATAAATCTCGGATTCATTCTTTACCTTGATTCGTTCTGTCTTTAAGTATTGCAGGATGTCCTCCTTGATTGCGTAAGGAATCCGGTTCTCGAAATAGGAGAGCGCTTCCTCTCCGGCGCTTGTGATCTTGTAATGAATCGTATCGCGGATTGTATCGGTGGAAATAAATGAATCGTTGATCAGTTCGCTCAGCGATTCGTGCAGATTAAAAACAGATGTATATTCTTTTCCGACAATAAAATCAGAAATCAGGGAATTCGTCATTGTATAGTCTGTGCGGTCAAGCATATATAAAATCATCAATTTGTAAAGCAATAGGTTTTCCATATGTATAAATTCCTCCCATGTGTGTCTTACTTTACGCTATTGCTTAATAAAAATCAAGAAAAAAACTAAGAAAAGGTTTACGATTTGAAATAAGTGTGCTAAGATAAAATAAGATTTTCTATAGGTAGTAAGTATCACTTCATTTTTCGGTGAGATGCCCCAAAACCAGAAACTAGAAAAATAAGAACATATTAACTTATAATTATAACCCAACAAGAAAAAGGAGACTATATGGAATTTCAGAAAATGTCTTTGGCACAGCTGCGGGAGTATGCAAAGGAAAAAGGAATCCGGAATATTTCCACACTGAAGAAAGCCGAACTTGCCGAACTTCTTACGAATATGGAGAAGATGATGGCAACAAAGAAAAAAGAAGCAGAACAAAAGAAAGTAGAAGAGCGTAAGACGCAGGAGATGGCGAAAGTCCGTCCGGATACAAGACAGGCGAATAAGCTGCGCAATCCGGCTGAAAATTATCAGGAGCTTCGGAATATTGAACCGGAGGAAGGCGAGACAGAACCGGAGATCCAGATATTTGATGGACAGGAATACAATCCAAAGCTGGATAGCGGATCGGAGGCAAATGGTATTCTGGAGGTTCTTGGTGAAGGCTATGGATTCATCCGTAGCGCAAACTACCTGCCGGGTGACCGTGATATCTATGTGTCACCGGTACAGATTCGTAAATTCGGATTGAAAAAGGGTGATGTGATCGGAGGACCTGTGCGGAATAAGACACAGGGAGAGAAGTTTTCGGCATTGTTGTTTATCCGTCATGTAAATGGATATCTGCCATCGATGGCTGCAAAGAGGAAGGCGTTCGAGGAACTGACACCAATCTTCCCGAATGAGAGAATCTCACTCGATGAGACAGGGGCACCGGTAGCTATCCGAATCGTAGATCTTCTCTCACCAATCGGAAAAGGACAGAGAGGTATGATCGTATCGCCTCCAAAGGCAGGTAAGACAACCTTATTGAAAGCAATTGCAAAAAGTATCAGCACAAGAAACCGGGATATGCATCTGATTGTGCTCCTGATTGATGAGCGTCCGGAGGAAGTAACCGATATCCGCGAATCTATCGAAGGTGAAAATGTTGAGGTTATCTATTCGACATTTGATGAGCTTCCGGATCATCATAAGCGTGTATCAGAGATGGTAATCGAGCGTGCAAAGCGTCTGGTCGAGCATGGCAAGGATGTTGTAATCCTGCTTGATAGTATCACAAGACTTGCAAGGGCGTACAATCTGACAGTACCACCAAGTGGTAGAACATTATCCGGTGGTCTTGATCCGGCAGCGCTGCATATGCCGAAGCGCTTCTTTGGTGCTGCACGTAATATGCGGGAGGGCGGAAGCCTGACAATTCTTGCAACGGCACTGGTAGAAACCGGAAGCCGTATGGATGATGTTGTGTTCGAGGAATTCAAGGGAACCGGCAATATGGAGCTTGTGCTTGACCGGAAATTATCTGAGAAGCGTATCTTCCCGGCTATTGATATTGCAAAGTCCGGTACGAGACGGGATGATCTTCTGCTGACACCGGCAGAGCAGGAGACGGTCAATATGATTCACAAGGCATTAACCTCTGCAAAATCAGAGGAATTTACAGATGAGATTCTCAAGCTGTTCGCAAGAACGAAGAATAACCGGGAATTTATCGAGATGGCAAAGAAGATTTTGCCGTATGGCAGAAGATAAAAATATCCTCGTTAAAAGTGAAATTTATAAGATAAACGTATATGAATATTTATATGAAATACCTGAATTTACAAGAAATATCAAAAAATGCTTGAATTTCTTGATATGGTATGATAGAATTCGTATGTTGTGTAATGAATAGTCTGCTATGTCTAGCACATGGCAGCAAGTATATTTTAAGAGGTGAAAGAAATGAGAGAAGGAATCCATCCAGCGTATTATCAGGCAAAGGTTGTTTGCAACTGTGGTAATGAGTTTGTGACAGGTTCAACTAAGGAAGATATCCATGTTGAAATTTGTTCAAAGTGCCATTCATTCTACACAGGTCAGCAGAAGGCTGCTCAGGCTCGTGGTAGAATCGATAAGTTCAACCGTAAGTACGGCGTTCAGGCATAATACTGAGAAGACATGGAATAGGCTTGTTACGATATGTAGCAAGCCTATTTTCTTATGTATAGGACAGGAGAATTATGAGCAGAATTAATATTGGCGGACAGGCGGTTATGGAAGGCGTGATGATGCGTAACAATAACCGGTATGCGGTAGCGGTTCGCAAACCAGATAAAGAAATAGATGTAAAAGTAAATGCGTGTGCAGGAACGTCGGAACGACCGGCAATCTGTAATATTCCGATTGTGCGTGGTGTATATAATTTTGTGCAGTCTCTGGTCATTGGCGTAAAGACACTGATGTATTCGGCACAGTTTTTTGAAGATGAGGAAGAAGATACACCGATAAAGGAAAAGAAAAAGAAGAAAGAGAAGACGAAGGAACAGGAGGCTCGGGCAGAGAAAGCGGAGATGGCTGGAACAGTTGCATTTTCGATTGTGCTTGCAATCGGACTTTTTATGTTGCTTCCGGCGTGGATTGCATCGTTGCTCGACGATGTGGTAAAAAATCATGTTCTGATTGGGCTCATCGAGGGTGTGATCCGGCTGATTATTTTCCTTGGTTATGTCATTGTAATCTCCCGCATGGAGGAGATTAAACGAACCTATATGTACCATGGTGCGGAACATAAGACGATCAACTGCTTGGAGCATGGACATGCACTGACGGTGGAGAATGTCATGCAGGCGTCTCGGTTCCACAAACGATGCGGAACGAGCTTTCTGTTCATTGTTATGATCGTGAGTATTTTAGTATTTATGTGCATTTCGGTAGATGCGATGTGGTTGCGGTTATTGCTGCGTGTATTGCTTGTTCCGCTGATTGCAGGAATTTCTTATGAATTTATACGGTTTGCAGGAAACAGTGATTCGTGGATTGCAAATGTTTTGAGTAAACCGGGACTTCTGATCCAGAGACTGACAACGAAAGAGCCAACCGAGGATATGGTCGAGGTTGCAATCGCTTCGGTGGAGGCAGTTTTGGACTGGCGGGCATATCTGGAAGAACAGGCAAAGAGTGAGAAATGAGGAAAACTATGACGTGGCAGGCATTGATGAAGGAAGAATTAGAGCGTTTGAGACAGGCAGACATTCCGGAGGCGGACAGTGATATCCGGCTTTTTGCGATGGATGTGGCAGGCTGTACATATTCGACACTGATTCTGCATATGGCAGAGGATGCCACAGAGGAACAGGCGCAGAAGCTTCATGCCTATGTCACGGAACGTATGACGCATAAGCCGTGTCAGTATATTCTTGGAACACAGGAATTTATGGGGATGGAGTTTGCAACAGCGCCGGAAGTGCTGATCCCAAGACCGGAGACGGAGCTTCTTGTAGAACAGGCATGTGAGAGACTAAAAAAGCTTATAGAGAAAAAACGGAAACAAACCGGAGACAGGGAATTGCGTGTGTTAGATATGTGCTGTGGGAGTGGCTGTATCGGAATCAGTGTAGCAAAGCTTGTTCCGGCTGTAGCGGTTGACCTTGCGGATATTTCGGATGCGGCAATCACTCTTACGAAGAAAAACCAGGAGCGGTTACAGGCAGATTGTACGGTGATACAGACCGATTTATTTGCGCAGATTGAAGAAAAATATGATATGATAATATCAAATCCGCCATATATCCGGACGGATGAGATTCCAAAGCTCATGGCAGAGGTACGTGATTTTGAGCCACATCTGGCACTTGACGGAAAAGCGGATGGATTGTATTTTTATGATAAGATAATTCGGGAAGCGAGGGAGTATCTGTATGAAGATGGATATATACTGTTTGAAATCGGACAGGATCAACTGGAAGCTGTGCGAGGACTCCTTGTAGAGAATGGATATGTGGATGTAGAGGGAATGAAAGATTATGCGGGACTTGACCG
>USFH01000038.1 GCA_900553925.1 uncultured Clostridium sp. | reverse complement strand
CACCGATCACGGCAGCATTGTGGAAGTTTTCACAGACCTGTCCGTGTGGGCAGGCATCCGACAGGCGATTGAACGGGTCAATGCCAATGCGCTGGCGGCGTGAATGCGGTGGAAGATAGGGGGCTGAAAGAATGAATGCACAAGAACGAGAAGCGTTCTGGAAAACTTTATGCGCATTACCCGGACTTGACCTATCACAGGATGCAAAACAACTGATGGCAGCGATACGGTTTCCGAAACTTTTATTTCGCTATCGTCCTGTCAATCTTAATTGCTTGGAAGCACTTCGTACAAATAGGCTCTATTTTTCTTCGGCAAACTATTATGACGATCCCTTTGATACATTTTTACATATTGATATTGACTCTATTCACCAAGAATTTCTGACGGCATTTCAAACTCGTGAAAGCACAGAAGCAGTCACAGAAGGTAGAAAACTACAAGTACACATTCAATACAACACAGTTTTTGTATAAGAATGGTCTGTACATTGTAATTTTACTCATCTTTATTGCGTTGTGTATCATCACACCGATTGTAAAGCATACACAGCTTTTGACACTGACAAACATCCTGAATATTTTGCAGCAGGCTTCCCCTCGTATGTTCTTAGCCCTTGGTGTTGCCGGTCTGATTCTGTTAACGGGTACCGACCTTTCCATCGGACGTATGGTAGGTATGGGTATGGTAACCGCAACCATTATTATGCATAGTGGCGTAAATACCGGTGGTGTATTCGGACATATCTTTGATTTTACAGGTATTCCGGTAGCGGGCAGAGCCATTATTGCACTTGTTGCATGTATTATACTTACAACCGTATTTGCAAGTATTGCCGGTTTCTTCATGGCGAAGTATAAGATGCATCCATTCATTTCAACCATGGCGAACATGCTGATCATCTTCGGACTTGTTACATACGCAACAAAGGGTGTATCCTTCGGTGCAATTGAGTCAAGTATTCCGAACATGTTTATTCCAAATCTTGGTGGATTCCCAACCATCATTATCTGGGCAGTTGTAGCAATCGTTGTTGTATGGTTCATTTGGAACAAGACAACATTTGGTAAGAACCTTTACGCAGTTGGTGGTAATCCGGAAGCAGCTTCTGTATCTGGTATTTCCGTATTCAAGGTAACAATGGGAGCATTCATCTTAGCAGGTATCCTTTATGGATTCGGTTCATGGCTTGAGTGTAACCGTATGGTTGGATCCGGTAGTGCCGCATATGGACAAGGCTGGGATATGGATGCAATTGCAGCCTGCGTAGTAGGTGGTGTATCCTTCACAGGTGGTATCGGTAAGATCTCCGGTGTTGTAACTGGTGTACTGATCTTCACATCCCTTACATACTCTCTGACAATCCTCGGTATTGATACAAACCTTCAGTTTATCTTCGAAGGTATTATCATCCTTGCAGCTGTAACACTTGACTGTCTGAAGTATGTTCAGAAGAAGTAATCAAAGGAATTAAATAAAGTTGTAAACGAAGGAAGGGTCGCCTTGTCTATCGAAGAGGATGGAGAGGCGGCTTTTCCTGTATATTGTATATAATGTCAAAACGCAATAAAACCAGTATATATGGCACTGTTTAATTGGAACAATATAGGATGTATTGTAACTAAGAAGTTCTAAATGTTCTGATATATAGAATTGGTACCGGACGCAAGCTGGTTGGAGCAAAAACTTGAAAATGAGGGAAACTTCCCCAGTAAGGCAGGAGCAAGAAGCAAGCTAGTTGGAGCAAAAACCTGAAAATGAAGGAAAATCCCCCAATAAGGCAGGAGTAGGAAATAAGTCATTTGGAGCAAAAACTTGAAAATGAGGGGAACTCCCCCAATGGAACAAGAGCAGGAAGCAAATTGATTGGAGCAAATTCTTGAAAATGAGGGAAAATCCCCCAATAAGGCAGGAGTAGGAAACAAGTCAGTTGGAGTAAATTCCCGAAATAGAGGGAACCCCCCAAATTAGGCAATGGAAGCAAGCAATCAGCTAGATATTTAGGTATCTTTATAGTGATAACTTTGGTATAATAAGGACAATAAAACAACAAAGAACAATAAGAATTGCCGGAGAGTTCGGAAGCATCCTAATATGTGGATGGAGTTGCGAGGAAATAACGATTTTAACGCAGACCATTGGAACACGCCAGCACTTAACGAACAGCGCTACCGATTCGAAGAATGGTAGTGCTGTGAGTTTAGTGTCTGTTGCGTGTGAAAGTGAGCGGGAGCGCGTCTGCGTGGAATCGTTATTCCCTGCAACTCCTAACCAAAGACCAGATACTTTCGATCTCCGCGGCAGCCGATAACAAGTGGGGTGCTACATGGAAAAATATAAAGTGCTTTTGGTGGATGACGAAGCAGAAGTCATCGAAGTAATTGAACAACGCATACAATGGGACGACCTTGGATTTACCGTTGTTGGTAACGCAACCAACGGAGTGAAAGCACTTGAACTGGTTGAGAAGCTTCAACCGGATGTCGTGATTACAGATATCAAGATGCCATATATGGATGGATTAGAGTTATCCCGTCGTTTAAACCGGGACTTCCAGAATATTCACATCATTATTTTTACAGGGTTTGATGAGTTTGAATATGCAAAGGAAGCAGTGCATCTGGAGGTTGAGGAATATATGCTGAAACCGATAAATGCAACGGAACTGTCTGATTGCCTGAAACGTCTGAAGGACACACTGGACCGGGAACGGGAAGAAAAACTGAATGTAACACGTCTGGAGAATTATTTCAATGCAGCACTTCCGGTACTGCAGAATAACTTCTTTGTATCTCTCATTGAGGGACGGGTGACAGAAGAAAACTGCGGGAAATTTTTTTCCGCGTATCAGATTGATATGAAAGGACCCTATTATGGATGTGCAATTTTCCACACTTCGGAACATCATGTGCCGGACGGCATGAATCCGCTGCTGCTTGCGATGTCTGTTGAACACGAGATCAAGGAACGGCTTGCGACAGAGTGGAAGAGCCAGGTATTCTCTTATCTTGGGAATACACTGATGCTGATAGAACTCTCCTCGGAGGACGCGATTGTGCAGTTTACGGATTCGTGTGACCGCTTCTGCAAATGGGCTTATCGTGTGATGGGGGCGGTGGTTACGGCAGGCATCGGTCGTGTATGTGACAATATGGCAAATATTAAAACGTCTTACGATGGTGCCAGAGAGGCAGTATCATACAGGGTACTGTATGGAACGAAACGTGCGATCAATATTGCCGAGCTTGCACCGAAGGAACAGGAAACAACCTTGCAGCCGGAAGATACACGGATGCATGATTTGTTCAAAGCCATTCATCTGGGGCTAAAGGAAGAGATTGAGAAGGTCGTTGTAAATGAAATAGAAAAGCTGCACAGCAATGCACAGACGGTCAGTCAGTATAATCTTGCAATCATGGAGATGGTGGGAGCATTTTACAGGTTTTGTGCAAATAATTTCCTTGATTTTAATGATTATCTACACGGAATCCAGAATCCTTACGAGACGATTCCGCAGATGGATGAGAGTACACTTACGGCATGGATGCAGGGAGTTTCCGTAGAGCTTGGGGAACAGTTGAAAAATGCCCGAAACAGTACATCGAGACGGCTTGTGACCGATGCGCAGAATCTTGTACGTGAGCGTTATATGGAGCCGGATTTGTCATTGGACACGATCTGTTCTGTGCTTGGGGTATCGAATTCGTATTTTTCTTCGGTGTTCAAGAAGGAGACAGGAAAAGCGTTTATTACGTATCTGACGGATTACCGGATGGATCATGCGGCAACACTGATACTGGAAACAAATGAGAAAAGCTATCAGATCGCTGAGCGAGTGGGATATCTGGATGCGAATTATTTCAGTTATGTATTCAAGAAACGATTTGGCGTGTCACCGTCGAAGTACCGGGCACAGCATACGAATCAGTAAGAAAAAATAGGGGAAATGGATTGAACACAAGAGAGATGGGAAAATTGCAAAAGAAGGAAAGCTGGCTTCAAAGGTGGATGAAAAAGCAGGGCTGGACACATCATAGAAGATTTATCGGACTGGATATCCAGTCAATCATTATGGCGGTTCTTACTGCACTTACATTAATTACGACAATTACAATTGGCCTGCTTCTGTATAATCGTTTTAAAATGGCGATGAAGCAGACAGCTGTGTCGAACGCAGAGAGTATGGTCGAAAGTACGGTGGATAAGCTGGATGCGGAATTGCTGAATGTCCGTCAGATAATGAATGCAGTGAATTACAATATCATTCAGGAAAATGATATCTCCAGTGATGAGTTTAACCGCCAGTTCAGCCTGCTTTATGAAATCAACACAGATAAGGTTCAAAGCATGGCGCTGTATGACAGCGATGGTGCACAGCTTGTGGCAGAGCCGGTTTCAGAACGCAAGAAGGGCGTAAAGGCATCCGAACAGGACTGGTATACAAATGCAGAGGAGGAGATTGAGAATGTGCATTTCTCCCTGCCGCATATCCAGAATCTGTTTGAGGACGGCACATACCGGTATTACTGGGTTATTTCCCTTAGCCGTTCCGTGGATATTAACGATGGGGAAAAACCGCGCAGCGGTGTACTGCTGGTAGATATGAAATATTCTGTGATATCCAATACGATGAAGCGGATCAATGAGTCCTCAAACGGTATTTATTATTATCTATGTAGCCGGGATGGACAGATGATTTACCATCCGAGACGTGCAGATATTGACCGAGGATATTTTTCGGAAAACTGTGAGATGACATCGCAATTAGAAGACGGAACGTATGAGCTTTCGCTGAACGGTAGACCGGGAAATGTTGTTGTGAGTAGTGTGGCATATACCGGCTGGAAGCTGGTCGGTGTGATTCCGGAGCGTGTACAGACAGCAAATATCAACCGGTTCCGGTATTATATTATCACAGCTATTCTGATTTTGATGATGATGCTGCTCGAAGTAAACCGGATTATATCAAGAAAGATTTCACGTCCGATTCTGCGGCTGAATGAGTCAGTCAAGGCATATGAGACAGGTGGGGATACGGATATCTATATTGGTGGTTCTTCAGAGATCCGGCATCTCGGATATTCGGTCAAGAAGTCCTATGAACAGATAGAGAATCTGATGCAGGAGATTATCCGGGAACAGACTGAACGCAGAAAGAGTGAGATGGATGCACTGCAAAGTCAGATTAATCCGCATTTCCTATATAATACGCTCGAATCGATTACATGGATGGTTGAGGCACAGAAGAATAAGGAAGCGGTTCTCATGATTTCGGAGCTTGCCAGACTGCTTCGAATCAGTCTGTCAAAGGGAAGAACCGTAATCCGGATCGCGGATGAGCTGCAGCACAGCCGGAGCTATATGAATATCCAGCTTGTGCGCTATAAAGAACGGTTCCGCGTGGAATTTGATATTGACGAGGAAGTCAATGATTACTGTACGGTCAAGCTCATCGTACAGCCGATTCTGGAAAATGCAATCTATTATGGTGTTGGAAATATGGACGAGGATGACGGCGGTATGATTACGGTACGCGGCGAGAAAAAGGGAGATGATATCTATCTCTCGGTCGAGGATAATGGCATGGGTATGAGTGAGGAAACGGTTGAAAATGTCCTCAAGGATAATAATAAAGTACCAAAGCATGGTTCCGGGGTAGGACTCATCAATGTGCACAATCGGATTCAGCTGATGTTTGGTAACGAATATGGTCTTCTTGTTTACAGTGAGCCGGATGAAGGAACGAAGATTGTGATACACATTCCGGCAATTCCGTTTACGGAGGAGAACCGGCAGCAGCTCGAGACACAGAGTTATAGAAATGGGAGGGCTACAGATGAAACGAGATAAATTAACATTTCTCATTGCAGAGCTTATTCTGATTGTCCTCGCAGCCTTCTTCATACATAAAATCTTCCAGGAGGATGTCGCTCAAAAGCGTGTAGCGGTTATCCTGCAGAATTCCGGTGACACCCGGTGGGAAGGTGTAATCAATGGATTAAAGCAGTCTGCGAAAACCAATAATCTTCATCTGATTATCTGTAATACGGATGATATTGTAAGCGCGCAGGACGAGCGGGAGCTGATCGAGGAACAGCTGGAAAACGATGTGGATGCATTTATCCTGTGTCCGGCACCGGGGGCAGATACAAAGGAGATGCTGGACTGGCTTGGAGAACAGAAACCTTTTGTGCTGATCACGGAGGATGCATATATGAGCAACCCGGAAGATACAAGCGGGTATGCGACAGTGAAGTCGGATAATTATGAGATTGGTTATACACTCGGAACACAACTGGTCCGGAAGGATGGAGAGCAATTGAGCGGAAAAAAAATCGGTGTTATTGCCGGACGTGCCGAGACGGAAGCGAGTGTCAATCGTATTCAGGGATTGAAGGATGCAATTTCCGGGTATGACTGCGAGATAGCATGGGAATACAATGATGAGAACAATGCCGATATCTGTGCGGTTGTGGATGCAAAAAAAGCGGTCGATTATATGGTTGTCATGGACACCGGTGCATTGGATACTTTAGGGGAAATGTCCCAAAACGGTGAGTATAACGGCGCAAAAATCTATGGCGTCGGAACAAGTATGAAATCCATATCTTTACTGGATGGTGGGCACGTGCAATGTCTGGTTATTCCCGACGGATATGGGATTGGCTATGAGAGTGTTTTGGAGATTTCGCATAAGCTGACCAGGGCGTTTTATTCGGTAAAAAGCCATGAGAAAGAAGCGAAGGTTATCTATAAGGAAGATTTGTTCTCGGATGAGATAGAAAGGTTTTTGTATTCGTATGAGTAGAAGAAATGCAAAGAAAAATATGATAGCATGGTTGTGCGTGTGGGTATTTTTGATTTCACTGACAGGCTGCGGAAAGCAGGACACAAAAGCCGATCATACGTTGCGTGTTGGTGTCGTGACATATACACCGGACGACCCGTTTATCAATGCAATGACAGATATAATAAAAAGTAATCTGAAAGCAAAAGAGAGCAATACGATGAAGGTAATCGTATCTGTAAGAAGCGGCGACAATGACCAGCAGGAACAGGACGAGATCGTTGAGGAAATGATTGATGCCGGATGTGATGTTTTATGCGTGAATCTGGTTGACCGGACAGTACCGTCGAATATTGTCCGTATGGCGCGGCAGAATGATATTCCGGTTATTTTCTTTAACCGGGAACCGGTGCAGGAGGATCTTCTTCAGTGGGATAAGCTTTTCTATGTTGGCTGTGATGCAGCACAGTCCGGTGAGATGCAGGGCGAGATCGCTGCGGAATATATTAAGAATCACCCGGAGGTCGATAAGAATGGCGATGGGAAGATCCAATATGTACTTTTAGAAGGGGAAGCCGGACATCAGGATGCGATCAGCCGGACAGATCTGTCGGTTAAGACGATGATTGAGAATGAAATAGAACTGGAGAAACTCAGTTATCAGTTTGCAGACTGGAACCGGGCACAGGCAGAAAACCGGGTGAGTCAGTTGATCGATCAGTATGGTTCCGAGATTGAGTTGATTTTATCGAACAATGATGAGATGGCGCTGGGGGCTGTTGAGGCGTACAAAAATGCCGGCTACAGGCAGGCGGAGCGGCCGATTATTTTCGGCATTGATGGTCTGACCGATGCATTGGAGGCAGTGGAACATGGTACGATGCAGGGAACGGTCTATAACGATAAGGAAGATCAGGCGAGGATGATCGCACTTTTGACGGTCGCATTGTTTCAGGGAAGCGATATCGAAGGGTATGGTCTGGAGGATGACATCTATTATATGTCACAATATCGTAAGGTAGACGCGGACAACGTCGATACATTCCTTGGAAAGTAAGGAATGCTGCAACTGGAATTATGCAGAAAATGAATGCACGGATGAATGAATGGATGTATGACTGAATGCGCAGAAGACTAAATGCGTGGATGAATGGACGCACGGATGAATGGATGCGCGGATAAATAGATGCAGATGCTGATCGGTAGTATAAAAAGAAACGGAGAACAGATATGCAGGAGACATGGTTAGAGCAATTTTATAACGAAATGGACGCAGAGAAGCGGCTGGACATATTGAATACGAATGCAGATAAAACTGTGAACGCAAGTGAAATGGCAAATCATTCTGCGGGAAATCCGGAGGAAGTGGATGCGGCGTTTATAAAGAAACTCTGGGTGGCGCGTTACGGAAAGCGCAAACCGAAGACGGATGCATTCGTCGGGTATCTGATGCAACTCAAATATATTGCGGAGAGCGGGGCAAATGATATCGGTGGACAGAAGCGTAAGCAGGCAGTTGAGACCGTCTCCGGATTGTGCCTGTTTGATGCAGACAAGCGGCCGGAAGCCGAACAGGAAATCCTGCTGTCTGAGATGACGCATGCATTCCGGAAGTTTATTGATGTAAGCAGAAACGGCAGAGGTTTTACGTCGATTGTTTTCGGTATGGGGCAGCTTTCCGATGAGGGTGTGGCGAAGAAAATCGCAGAACAGATCAGCGCGATTGCATTTACGGCGCCGCACATGCTGCATATGGAGAAGGAATTCGCATTGCTGCAGGAGGCCGCGAAGCGGGCATTCCGGGCGGAATACCCGAACCGGGAGCATTTCCTGAAGAAACTGTAATCTGAAATTAGGCAAGGGGTTGTCTCTTTCTGTATTGGGAAGGAGAGACTCCTTTTTGTTTGCGGAATAACCGGCTGAAATAGAGCTGGTCATCGTAACCGACGATCTTCGCAATCTCATAGATCGAATAATTGGTCTGCTCCAGAAGAATCTGTGCATTGTTGACGCGCAGCGATACGATAAACTGCATCGGTGTCATGCCGGTGTATTTCTTGAAGTTCCGGATAAACCAACTCACACTCATGCCCCTTGTCTGGGCGTAATTTTCTATACTGATATCCTGATTGTAATTCTCATTGAAATAGGTAACAGCACTGTGCATCTCCCGATCCAGATATTCGTTTTTCAGAATATGCACGCGTGTGAGTTCCCGCTGAAATACAATAAGCAGATGGCGAAGCAGCAGGGCAAGCATTTCCTCGTAGTGTTCCTGACATCGCTGTAATTCCTGAATAATCTGTTTGAAAATCTGTTCGTATTCGAGAGAGGAACCGACCGGAAATACTCTCTGGTTATCTTGCAGACCATAGCTTCGCAGGATGTTTTTTACATCGGAACCTGTGAAGTGAATCCAGTACACTTCGGTTTTATCTTCTCCATAATATTCATATTTCTGTAATTCTTTTGGACGAAACAACACCATGTTTCCGGCAGGGACGATCGTCTCATTTTCCGGTTTATCGAAATGAAAATGTCCAAGTCCGGATGCGATATAGATGATCTGATAATCCAGGCGTCCCTTTGGACGGTAGGTCGGCATCCTAGGATCGCCACTCAGACGATAGATGCCGCAGCTTCCGACGACGAGCGGGCGGCTCTTGTCCTTGAAATCCAGATGGGAATGATTTAAGTAACCGGTATTGATATACATAGGGACACCTCCTATTGCTCATTGTATCATGTCGCCTGCGGCTCCATGTTTGCATTCGCATTATGCTGGTATGTGCAAGCACATCCCATCGCAATGCTCATTGTATCATTTCGTCCATATTTTGTCCATTCCTGTTCATAGACTTTTTATACGGAAATCAGTATTATAATATCAGACAATACGAAAAGACAGAAAAATGAACGGTTCATTAAAAACAAAAAAATACATATACAAGGAGGACGATTTATGATTGTGCCACGTTATTATGAAGATTTGGATTTCTTACATGAACATACGATGCCGCCAAGAGCGTATTATATACCAGCTTCCCGCCGAATGGAGGATCTGGTGGAGCATCGGGAGGCATCCGACCGCGTACAGATGTTAAACGGCATGTGGAAATTCCGGTATTTTGAGAGCATCTATGATGTGAGGGATGCATTTTATGAGAGCGGTTATGATACGTCGGATTTTGATGAGATTCCCGTGCCTGGTGTCTGGCAGATGGCAGGCTATGACACGCATCAGTACACGAATTTCCGCTATCCATTTCCGTTTGATCCGCCGTATGTGCCGCAGGATATTCCGTGTGGTGCGTATGTGCATACGTTTTCTTATGCGAAGGATGAGAAGGCTCCGAAGGTGTACCTGAACTTTGAGGGCGTGGATAGCTGCTTTTATGTATGGGTGAATGGCATCTATACCGGATACAGTCAGGTGTCCCATGCAACGAGCGAGTTCGATGTGACAGACGTGATAGAAGAGGGCGAGAATACGATTGCCGTACTTGTCTTGAAATGGTGCGATGGTTCGTATCTCGAAGATCAGGATAAGTTCCGGATGAGCGGTATCTTCCGGGATGTCTATCTTCTGAAGCGGCCGGAAAAGGCGGTGCAGGATTATCGGATCACGACGGAAATCACGGAAGCGTGTGCGAAAATTACATTGGATATCAGCTACTATCAGGAGACTCCGGTTACCGTATCCGTGGAGGATGCGGCAGGAAATGTGGTTGCACAGACGGAAATCAGCAAGGCGGGAACTGTGACATTGGAGATTGCAAACCCAGAGCTTTGGAATACGGAACATCCGTATCTGTACACGCTCATCCTGCAAAGCGCGGATGAGACGATCGTGGATGCGATTGCTTTGCGCACGGTAGCGATACAGGAGCGGGTGTTATATTTCAATGGACAGGCAATCAAGCTGCGCGGTGTGAACCGGCATGACTCGGATCCGGTCACAGGATTTACAGTTGATGTTGCAAAGATCAAGAAGGATCTCACTTTGATGAAGGAGCATAATTTCAATGCGATTCGTTCGAGTCATTATCCGAATGCACCGTATTTTTATCAGATGTGCGACCGCTATGGATTCCTCGTATGCGATGAGGCAGATATCGAGGCACATGGACCATTTATGCTGTACCGCAAGGAGGATACAGACTACAACCGCTTCAAAAAATGGAACGAGAAGATTGCAGATGATCCGGCATGGGAGCAGGCGATTCTCGATCGCGTGAAGCGTATGGTTGCGCGGGATAAAAACCGCTTCTGTATCATTTTCTGGTCGATGGGGAATGAGAGCGCCTATGGATGCAATTTTGAAAAGGTGCTTGCATGGACAAAGAAATACGATCCATCCCGTATCACGCAGTATGAGAGTGCGCGGTATCGGAATTACGATGTGACGTATGATTACTCAAATCTTGATCTGTACAGCCGGATGTACCCGGCACTTTCCGAGATCGAAGAGTATCTCGAGAAGGATGGCAGCAAACCGTTTCTGCTTGTGGAATATTGCCATAGCATGGGGAACGGGCCCGGCGATCTGGAGGATTATTTCCAGATAATCCAGAAGGATGCACGGATGTGTGGCGGATTCGTCTGGGAGTGGTGCGATCATGCGATTGCGCACGGACAGGCGGAAAATGGAAAGACGAAATATTATTATGGCGGCGATCACGGCGAGACAATCCATGATGGAAATTTCTGTATGGATGGACTGGTGTACCCGGATCGTACACCACATACAGGATTGCTTGAATATAAGAATGTGTACCGTCCGGTGCGTGTTGTATCTTATGATGAGAAGACCGGCAGACTTGTGTTGCATAACTATATGGATTTTGATGATATAAGCGACTATGCAGACATCTTGTATGAAATAACTGTGGATGGTCTGTGCGTGCAAAAGGGTGTGCTGGATGAGGTATCGATCGCACCGCACAGCGACGGTGTGATGACGCTCAAGTTGGACATTCCGCAGAGTGGCAAGGTGTATCTGAAGCTCCGGTATCAGTTGAAAAAAGAACTTCCATTGCTTCCGGCAAAGCATGAATTAGGATTTGATGAGGTGCTGCTTGCCAATGTCGATGGCAGAAACCAGACGGCAGTCAAATGGCTGGCAGAAGCGGAAGAGAAAAATGAGATCAGCGTCAGCGAAACCGATACAGAGATCACATTAAAGGCGAGCGATTTCACATATGCAATCAGCAAACGAACCGGACTTTTTACGAAGCTTCAATATGCAGGACGGGACTATCTGAACCATCCGATGGAACTGAACATCTGGCGGGCACCGACGGATAATGATATGTATATCCGCGCGAAATGGGAGAACGCACATTTTCACGAGGCGTACACAAGAGCGTATAAGGTGGAGACAATTCAGAACCAGTATGGCGTGATTGTGATGAGTCATGTCGGCGTTGTAGCACCAACGGTACAGAAGATTCTGGATGTCGAGCTCGTGTGGAAGGTGGAAAGTTCAGGAAGAATTACCGCATCCATGGAGGTAAGCAAGGATGCAGAGTTCCCAGAACTTCCGAGATTCGGTGTGCGTGTATTCTTCAACAAGAATCTTTCTGAGGCTTCGTATTATGGCATGGGACCGCAGGAGAGCTACCGTGACAAGCACAGAGCTGCGAGTCATGGATTGTATCGCAGTGCGGTGAAGGATCTGCATGAGGACTACATTATGCCACAGGAAAATGGCAGTCATTTCGATTGTGATTATGTCGAACTGTACAACGGCCGGTATGGAATCGCGGCAGTGTCTGAGACACCATTTTCATTTCAGGCATCAAACTACACACAGGAAATGCTGGCACAGGCAAAACACAATTATGAATTGGAAGAATCGGACAGTACGGTATTATGTATCGATTATGCGTTAAATGGCATCGGCTCCAACAGTTGTGGACCGGAGGTGCTTGCGGCATATCGATTCGATGAGAAGGAATTTCAGTTTGGGTTCACACTTGTTCCGTATGTGAAGGGATGATATGAGGAGAAAAGCTATGGAAGAGAAAAAATATTTAAAATGGTATAACAAGGTGGGCTACGGTTCCGGCGATATCGCCGGAAATGTAGTGTATGCATTTTTGACATCGTTTGTCATGATCTATCTGACCGAGACGGTTGGGCTTGCGTCCGGAATAGTTGGAACTTTGATCGCATTTTCGAAGTTGCTGGATGGATTTACAGATGTTTTCTTTGGTTCACTGATCGACAAGACACACAGCAAACTTGGGAAAGCACGTCCGTGGATGCTGTATGGATATATCGGCTGCGCAGTCACGCTGGTTGCATGCTTTGCGGTACCGACAAGCCTTGGCAAGACAGCACAGTATACGTGGTTCTTTCTGGCATACACACTGTTAAATGGCATTTTTTACACGGCAAATAACATCGCGTATTCGGCACTAACATCGCTGATAACGAAGAACAGTAAGGAACGTGTACAGATGGGTTCTTACCGGTTTATCTTCGCATTTTCAACAAGTCTTTTGATCCAGTCGATTACCGTTGGATTTGTTGATCGCTGTGGTGGTGATGCGGCGGCATGGAGACTGGTTGCTATTATCTATGCGGTTATCGGACTGGTGGTAAATACAATCTCTTGTCTCTCCGTGAAGGAACTTTCCGAGGAAGAGCTGAACGAGGGAAAAACGCAGGATAATGAAGAAAAATATGGACTGATTCAAGCGTTCAAGCTGCTTGTGAAGAACAAATATTATATGATGATTTGTGGGACATATATCTTACAGCAGTTGTATAGTGCAATGATTGGTGCTGGCTTATTTTATATGACATGGGTGCTCAAAAATAAAAATCTCTTCGGATGGTTTGCATGGGCGGTCAATATTCCTCTGATTATTGCGTTGATCTTCACGCCGACATTGGTAGGAAAATGGAAGGGCATGTATAAATTAAATATGCGAGGCTATATGCTTGCTGTAATTGGCAGGGCACTGGTTGTCGTGGCAGGTTATTTCGGCAATGTGCCATTGATGCTTGTATTTACAGCCGTTGCTGCGCTCGGTCAGGGACCGTGGCAGGGCGATATGAATGCGGTGATCGCATCGTGTTCGGAATACACCTATCTCACACATGGAAAGCATGTCGATGGAACGATGTACTCGTGTACTTCGCTGGGCGTGAAGATTGGTGGAGGTATCGGAACTGCGGTTGTTGGATGGCTGATGGAACTGAGTGGCTATGTTGGAACAAATACGACACAGCCGCAGTCTGCATTGGATATGATGCAGTTTATGTACTTGTGGCTGCCGTTGATCTTCGATGTATTGATTCTGGTTATTCTTTCCAAGATGAATGTGGAAGCAGAAAACGAGCGGATAAAATTGCAGCGGGGTATTGGTTCGGATATCCGTCATGAGATATAGGAAGCTGGAACGCAAACAAAAAGCTGGGACAAAAATCCCAGCTTTTTATGCTTATGTAATTACTTGCGCAACAATTTACCCACGCAACAGCAATTCTTTCTCAATCATCTTTCCATTCCGGTAGTAGAATCTTGGAACTCGCTTGCTGACGGCACAGGTTAGTTCGTATGGAATCGTGTTTGCCAGAGCCGCCATAACGTTGATGGAATTCTTCTTTCCGAAGATTTCAATCTCGCTGCCGACATCGACCTGCATCTTGTCAGTCAGATCAATCATGCACATATCCATGCAGATCTTTCCGCGCTGGTAAACCGGACCTTCCTCCGACATCAGGGTGCAACGGTTGGAGAGCGCACGGAAGAATCCATCGGCATAGCCGTAAGGGATGACACCCATACGTGTCGTCTTGTCCGTTACATAGATGCCGCCGTAGCTGATTGCGGTACCGGCCGGATAGGTCTTGATCGTGCTGACAGTCGTTTTTAAGCTCATGACTGGCTGAAGTCCAAGCTCATCTGCAAATTCACCATAGCCATATAACAAAAGT
>USFH01000037.1 GCA_900553925.1 uncultured Clostridium sp. | reverse complement strand
TGCGGTTCTGGCAATCGCTCCGGTTGCCGGGATACCGCCGAAGAGCGACGACATAATATTACCGACACCCTGACCGACTAACTCCGCATTCGAACGATGATGTCCACCGATCATACCATCGGATACAACACAGGAAAGCAGCGATTCGATCGAAGCTAAAATTGCAATTGTAAATGCCGGTGAGATCAGTTCTTTTACGAGGGCGAACGAAAGCTGTGGGGCGGCGAATTTCGGGAAGCCTGCCTTAATCGTGTACAGATCGCCGATCGTAGCAACCGGAAGCTTGCCAAGCTGGACGATCAGAGTGGTTACAAGGATTGCGATCAGACTGCCCGGAATCTTCGCAGATACCTTCGGCCAGAAGATCTGGATCAGCAGCGCGAGCATACCGATACCGAACGTCATCCAGTCAATCGTGTGAAATGCTTTCGTATAGGCAGCACATTTATCAACAAATTCGGATGGTACAGCCCCCATGGACAGACCGAAGAAGTCCTTGAGCTGTCCGGCAAAGATGCCGATGGCGATACCAAATGTAAAGCCGACCGTGATTGTCTTCGGGATGAATTTGATCAGATTGCCGAAATGGCACAGTCCCATGATGATCATGATGATGCCGGACAAAAAAGTAGCGATTGTAAGTCCGGTCATGCCATATTGGGCGATGATGCCGTAGATGATAACAACGAATGCCGCGGTCGGACCGCCGATCTGCACGCGGCTGCCACCGAGCAGGGAGATGAAGAATCCTGCGATGATTGCGGTGTATAAGCCCTGCTCCGGATTGACACCGGAGGCGATGGCAAGTGCAATCGACAAAGGCAATGCGATGATCGCCACGATGATACCTGCGACGATATCCTTCACAAACTGTTCCTTTGTATATGTTTTCATAGTGCTAAAAAGTTTCGGTTTTATATATTTGAGCTTTTCCATATCAGTAAAATCCTTTTCGCTTTATCTAAAATATAGTATAACGATCTCCCCGGATCCGGCTACAGCAATCCCTGAATCAGAATGATCAGAATCAAAACCGGCAGTATAAACTGGAAATACGGCTTTAATTTCCGACTGATTTTAAGCCCTTTTCCGGTGTTTGCCTCTTCGATGTAGTTATCAAATCCAAATCCCCATTTGGTAACACAGAACAACAGATAGATGAGTGATCCAAGCGGCAAAAGCAGGTTGCTTACTAAGAAGTCCTCCGTGTCGAGTACGTCACGACCGCCGATCAGATGCACATTGCTCCATACGTTGTAGCCAAGGACACAAGGCATGCTTGCAATTAGAATGATAACACAGTTGATAAGCGATGCTTTGTTCCGGCTGATATGGAACATATCCATACAGAAAGAAATGATGTTCTCGAATACGGCGATGACCGTCGAGAAGCTGGCAAATGTCATGAACAGGAAGAACAATGTTCCCCAGATCCTGCCGCCTGCCATATTCACGAATACGTTCGGGAGAGTGACGAAGATCAGACTCGGACCGGCACCGACTTCCACACCATAGCTGAAGCATGCCGGGAAGATAATCAATCCTGCCATGATTGCGACAAATGTATCAAGTGCACAGATACGGACGCCCTCCCCGGCGAGCGTATTGTCCTTGCTCATATAGCTTCCGAAAATCTCCATCGCCGCAACACCTAAACTTAAGGTGAAAAATGCCTGGTTCATCGCAGCGGAAATCACGTTTTTAAGACCAACTTCAGAGACGGTTTTTGCATTTGGTACAAGGTAGAACTTTAGGCCTTCCTTTGCACCGGATAATGTCAGACTATGTACAACTAAGATTACGATCAGTGCAAGCAATGCCAGCATCATGAACTTACTGATCCGTTCCAATCCGTTCTGCAAGCCACGGCTGCAGATGAGAAATCCCGCGACTACAGTAATTACCATCCAGAGCGTCATCTGAAGCGGATCACCGAGCAACTCGGTGAACACCGAAGAAGTTGCGTCTGTGTCCATACCGGAATGAAATGCGCCGGTTGCAAACTTATAAAAATAAGAAAGCATCCAGCCGGATACGGTTGTGTAATACATCATCAGCAGATAGCATCCGGCCATGGCGAACCAGCCGTGGATATGCCATTTGCTGCCGGGCTTTTCAAGCGCTTTGTAACCGAGTACCGCACTCTTGCGGCTTGCACGCCCGACCGCGAATTCCATTGTCAGAACAGGTAGTCCCATGATTACCAGAAAAATCAGGTAAAAGAGCACAAAAAGACCGCCTCCGTTTTCGCCTGCGACATAAGGGAAACGCCAGACATTTCCGATACCGATGGCGCATCCTGCCGATACAAGCAGAAAACCAAGACGGGATTTAAAAGATTCCCGTTGCATATATTTTCCTCCTGAATAAAAATGCCGTCAGATAATGAAAGATTGCGGCATATTACCTATTATAGTGTTTGACAAAGCAAACTTCATAAAATATACTATAAAAAAAATAATAATACAAGGGGAGAACTTTCAAAATTAATTAAGGAAACGTGAAAGGACAGGTTTAGAAGACAACATGGAAGAAAATGTAAACGTAACAGAGCTGTTTGGCTGCGATGTATTTAACGATGCAGTCATGGAAGAACGACTTCCGAAGAAGGTTTACAAGGAACTTAAGGAGACAATCGAAGAGGGCAAGGAATTGTCATTGGAGATTGCAGACGTAGTAGCCCATGAGATGAAGGAATGGGCAATCGAGAAGGGTGCAACACATTACAGTCACTGGTTCCAGCCGATGACTGGTGTGACAGCTGAAAAGCATGATGCATTTATCACAGCGCCGAAGGAAAACGGAAAGGTACTGTTATCATTTTCAGGGAAAGAGCTGATTCAGGGAGAGCCGGATGCATCTTCGTTCCCATCCGGCGGACTTCGTGCAACCTTTGAGGCGAGAGGCTACACGACATGGGATTGTACATCTCCGGCGTTTGTACGTCATGATTCCGCAGGCGGGATCCTTTGTATACCAACCGCATTCTGTTCATACACTGGCGAGGCACTCGATCAGAAGACACCATTGCTTCGTTCGATGGAGGCGGTCAACAAGCAGGCACTCCGTATCTTGAGATTGTTTGGAAATACAACTGCAAAACGTGTGACACCATCCGTTGGTGCCGAGCAGGAATATTTCCTGGTTGATAAAGAAAAATGGTTAAAGCGTAAGGATCTGATCTATACAGGCCGTACGTTGTTTGATGCAATGCCGCCGAAGGGTCAGGAGATGGATGACCATTATCTTGGTACGATCCGTCAGCGTGTCAGTGCCTATATGAAGGAAGTAAATGAGGAGTGCTGGAAGCTTGGCGTTGCGGCGAAGACACAGCACAATGAGGTTGCTCCGGCACAGCATGAGCTGGCGCCGATCTATGCACCGGTAAATATCGCGCAGGATCACAACCAGATCATGATGCGGATCTTGAAGAAGGTAGCAAGCCGTCATGGTATGCGCTGTCTGCTTCATGAGAAACCGTTTGCAGGGGTAAATGGTTCCGGAAAGCATAACAACTGGTCGTTGACCTCCGATGATGGCGTGAATCTGCTGGAACCGGGTAAGAATCCACATGAAAACAAGATGTTCCTTCTTGTGCTTGCATGTATTTTAAAGGCGGTTGATGAGCATGCCGATCTGCTTCGTGTGTCTGCAGCCGATGTCGGAAACGATCAGAGACTGGGCGGAAATGAAGCACCACCAGCCGTAATCTCTGTATTCCTTGGTGATCAGCTTGAGGATGTACTTGACCAGATTCTGAAGAATGGCGAGGCAACTCACAGTATCAAGGGTGAAAAATTTGCAACGGGAGTTGCAACACTTCCGGATTTCCGAAAGGATGCAACAGACCGTAACCGTACATCACCGTTTGCTTTTACCGGAAATAAGTTCGAATTCCGTATGCTTGGATCCCAGGATTCCCTGTCTAACTGCAACGTTGTTTTGAACACAATCGCAGCAGAGGCGTTTGAGGAGGCCTGTGACAGACTGGAGAAGGCAGAAGACTTCGACAAGGAATTAAATGCTCTGATTGTAGAATATACAGAGAAGCATAAGCGTATTATCTTCAGCGGAAACGGATACTCTAAGGAATGGCAGGAAGAGGCACAGCGCAGAGGGCTTCCGAACCTTCCGACGATGGTCGATGCAATTCCGGCGCTTACAACGGATGCATCTATCGATATGTTTGAGCATTTCAAAGTATTTACAAAGGCTGAGCTTTCCGCAAGAGCAGAGATCCAGTATGAGATCTATGCAAAGGCAATCAATATCGAGGCAAGAACGATGATCGATATGGCAACGAAGCAGATTATTCCAGCTGTTGTTAAATACACAACTGTGCTTGCAGAGTCTGTCAATCAGGTACGTACAGCCGGCAGAAACTACAATGTCAGTGTACAGGAGCGCCTTTTGGAGAAAACGTCTGTCCTGCTTGCAGAAAGCTATGAGGCTCTCAATCATCTGGCAGAAGTGACAGAGGAGATTGAGAAGAAGGAAGAGGGACCGGAACGCGCCAGATATTGTCTGGATGTGATCATGCCGGCTATGACAGCACTCCGTACACCGGTTGACAAGCTGGAGATGATCGTCGACAAAGAGATGTGGCCGATGCCTTCTTATGGGGATTTGATGTTTATCTTATAACATCGTATAACAGGGGAACGATGATCAAACATCGGGATAACAAGGAGAAATGAATCATGGGGAAACATAAGAATATAAATGAGATGAGACCGGGACAAAGTGGCTGGCGGTTCTGGCTGTTCTCTGTAGGAGTCAGCATACTGGCATTGCTTTTGCTGTATGTGGCTTCTACAGGGAAAGCGGAAAAAGATGTGGCGAAGGTCGCAGATGAAACATTGGAATATCTGATGGGAAGCTGTGCGATGTTCGATCAGGAAAGTACATCGACAGAGGCAGAGAATCTGTTTGTGCTGCGTGAAAAAGCACAGGCTGCACGCGATTTTTACACGACAGAGGAACTGTCAGATCCAACCGTGTTAAAAGCGTATGCAGACAGCCAGCGATTGTCCGGGATTCTTGTCATCGATGAATCGTTTTGCCCGGTCGGGCAGTCAGACAATCAAGCGTATAACATGTGGAAGGGAATATTGCATAACGAAACGGAATCCAGTGTGCAGAGGTATACTCACAAGTCGGTTCTCAATTACACGACAATCGAGGGAGTGCTGTATGCATATGCGGTAATTGCACGGACAGATGCACCGGGACTGATCCTTTGTTATGAGCGGGTGGAAAAAGATGCAGAAACTTTGCAGAACGAGATGATCGCGGAACTGCTTAGCGGAAATAATTTTATGATGGAAGCGTTGATTCTTGTGACGGATGGCACGGAGATTATAAGCAGTAATGAACCGGGAAACCGGGGACTTTTGCAGAAAGACTGTCCGATGCTGCAAGGGATACGTAAAGAAAGTTATGATCTTCTTGTCGTAAAAAACGATAGTGGAACCTGGTATGGAAAGAAGCAGATCTACCACGATTATGAAGTATATGCGTTTTATTCTGCCGAATCGGTGTTTGCAAACCGGATTACACTGCTTGCATCCGCTGCATTTGCATTTCTTCTGCTTGATGCTGTACTGTATGTGATCCGTTTGTTTTTCATACATAAACACATTGCACGTATGCAGGAGCATATACAGACGATAGAGGCAATCAGCAGTGTATATTCCCATTGTATGCTGCTCCACATAAAGACGGATACATGGGAAGCTGTAAAGGAGACAGATTTTGTCCATTCGGCTGTCGGTTCCGCGAAGACAATCCGGGAATTGGGGGCAAGCCTTGCATCGAACTGCGTGATGCTTCCATATCGGGTGGAGTTCCTTAATTTCCTGGAACCGACCACACTTGCCGAGCGGCTGCAGGATACGCCACTGCAGGTGTGTGTCTTTCAGATGACAGATGGAAGATGGTGCAACAGTATTTTAGTTCCACAGCAGACAGACAAGCATGGAAACGTTGAAAATGCACTATTTCTGATTATGGATATCACAGCGGAGAAAAAGCGAGAGATGGGATATCAGGAGGAACTCAGGGAAGCGGCGGAAAAATCAAACAAGGAAAATGAAGAAAAAGATCTGCTCCTTCGACGGATGAGCCATGATATACGTCGTCCGCTGAACGAATTGCGTGCAGTGGCGGAAGAAGCAGGAAACTGTGCAGATGATCAGGAAAAATCAGAAAAATGTATGGGAAAAATCATGGAGATCTCAGACTATGTGACAAATCTTATAGATGATCTGTTGAATCTGAATCAGCTGGAAAAGGGAGAATGGACCACAGAGATCGAAGAGTTTCATCTGCTGGATATTCTGCAGGAGCTGGCAGGCGCTGTGGAACATAAGCTGATGGAAACCGGTGTGCTGTTAAATGTCACAAAGCTTGCCGGAACGCATTGGATCGTGAAGGAGGATCCACGCTATGTGCGGAGGATCTTCGAGATTGTTGTTGGAAATGCAATCCGTTATAGCCGGAGAGGCGATACAATACAGATTGGTCTGTGTGAGACAGCGCATGAAAACACAGAGGTGGAATTTACATTTACCTGTGCATTTTCAAGAAACGGAAAAGCCATACAGCGGTATATATATGAGCCGTTTTCTGTGGAAAATCGGGATGAGGATACCAATATTCTCGGTACCGGGTTCGGACTTGTATTCGCAAAGAATCTGGTGGAATATATGGGAGGATCCATGCATTTTGTAAGCCGGATCGATGAAGGAACAGAATTCGTTATACAAATGCCGTTTCAGACAAGAAAAGATAAAGCATGGTATGAAATCGCGGATGAAAATAAGCGGCTGCGGCCACTGGATGGGAAAAAAGTGCTGCTGGTACAGAGCAATGAGCTTTCGATGGAAATCATGAAATATATGCTTGAACGTCAGAATATCCAGATAACAACTGCGTGGAATGGGCAGGAAGCACTCGAACAGTTTAAGCATTCCCCGGAAGACGGGTTTGACCTGATATTAATGGACGTGCACATACCGGTCATGGATGGCGTGGAAACCGCAAGAACAATCCGGGCGCTGCCGCGGGAGGATGCAGGCAGAATCGCAATTATCGCAGTTACCTCCAACAATACAGAGGACGAACGGCGGCGATGTCTCGAGTCAGGCATGAATGATAGTCTGGATAGACCGGTGCAGGAAGAACGTCTGCAGGAGATTCTGCGGGCATATTGTAAGTGAATTTATCACATGGAATTATAAACATATAACTATCAGATAAAAGATAATATGCGGGAATGCCTTTGAAATCGTATATTTTTTCCGATTTTCCACATACTACCCACACAGTACAAAAATGGAAAGTATGTCAGGAGAACAGGAGGAAATAATCAAATGAAGGCAACAGGAATTGTCAGACGGATCGATGAGCTTGGCAGAATTGTCGTTCCGAAGGAGATACGGCGTGTATTGCGGATACGGGAAGGCGACCCGCTCGAGATATTCACGGATAAAGATGGAGAAATCGTGTTAAAAAAGTATTCGCCGATTGGGGAGCTTTCCCTGTTCGCACAGGAATATGTCGAGGCGATTGCCGCAAGCCTTGGATGCGGTGTATGTGTGAGTGACCGGGATCAGATTATTGCGGTTGCAGGCATTCCGAAGAAGGAACTGCTTGGCAAATCCCTGCACCGGGAACTGGAGGACGCCATCAACGACCGGGAAGCAATCCTTGCAAAAAAAGGCGAGAAGAAGTTTATCCGGATACTCGGACATGGAGAAAATGAATACGACGGCGAAATCGTGCAGACAATCATCTGTGAAGGAGACGCCATCGGAGCGGTGATTCTGCTCAGCCGGGAAGGAAGCAGGCAGATAGGCGAATCCGAGGTGAAAGCAGCGATGATTGCCGCAAAATTTCTGGGAAAGCAAATGGAAGGATGATTTTGACAGTTTCTTGTATAATATTGGCTTTTTTCCTTGACAAACAAGGGCTTACAAGGTATAAATATGCGTAGGGCTTTGTTGGTAAAGCTGATAATAACAAGATTCGACCGCGGGGGTAGTGGTCAGTAACATCGTTTCATTATAGGAGGAAATTTCGATGAACAAGAATGAATTAGTTGCAAAGATGGCTGAGAAGGCTGGACTTAAGAAGACAGAAGCTGAGAAGGCACTTAAGGCTTTCACAGAGACAGTAGCAGAAGAGTTAAAGAACGGTGAGAAGATTCAGTTAGTTGGATTCGGTACATTTGAAGTAGCTGAGAGACCTGCTCGTGAGGGACGTAACCCAAGAACAGGCGAGACAATGAAGATCGCTGCTTCTAAGACACCTAAGTTCAAGGCTGGTAAGGCTCTTAAGGATTCTATGAACTAATCTGATAACGAGAAAAGCTGTCGCACTCTAGCGGCAGCTTTTTTTCTCTGTAAATATACAGGTATAAATGGAGGATGAAAGCATGAGGCTGGATAAATACTTGAAGGTATCACGGCTGATCAAACGGAGAACCGTGGCGAATGATGCCTGCGACGCAGGACGCGTCATGGTCAATGACAAGGTCGTGAAGGCATCTTATGATGTGAAGGTCGGCGATGTCATAGAGATCGCGTTCGGAAATAAGTCTGTGAAAGTGCGCGTGACAATGATCGCAGATTCTACGAAGAAGGAAGACGCGAAGGATATGTTTGAATATATCTGATTTCTATCCGTGCATGTAGTTCCGGATGAAAACCACATGAATTCATATATGAAGGGAATTCTGCATATATTATGCTAAGGCAAGTATGCAGGAGCATGCATGGAACGAGAAGGAAATAATCATTCAATCAGTATCACCCACCGGACACACATGGTGCTGTCGGGTGTGGAGAAAGTCATATCGATGGAACCGGAGCTTGTGGAGCTGGAGACAGCGGATGAGCATCTGGCAGTCAAGGGACAGGAACTGCATGCAGAGAAACTGGATATGGAGAAGGGCGAACTCCGGCTATCCGGGACGATACAAGGAATGTTATATTCGGATAAAAAAGGAAAGAAGCGTGCCGCAGCAATTACAAAGCGGCTGTTTCGTTAGATGACGGATTTTCTGATAAGACAGGGCGCCATGTTTTTACTGAGTGTAGGAATTGGAATCGCCTTGCCCCTGTCTTATGATTTCATACGCATTTTTCGGCGTGTTGTCTCACATAATTCTATTTTTATTGCGATGGAGGATGTCTGTTTCTGGCTGGTCTGTACGTGCGCGGTGCTGGAAATTCTGCACACATATGGAGAGGGATCCCTGCACTGGTATATGGCATTCGGGATTCTGCTTGGTGTTGCAGGATACCATTACACTATAGGTTGTATTTTGGTGAAGGGGACGGACTACATCTTGTATCATGTGAAAAAATGGGCGAAAAACCGTAATAAATTGTTGAAAAAAAACGATAGAAAGGGTAAAATGTAAGTATCTTTGAGGGAGAAGATATCCCATTATTTTATTAAGTAAGAAGTGAGTGTGTGTATGGCAAAGAGCAGAAACAAAGGTTCCGTCCGTTATCGTCAGTCGAGAACAATTACATTTTTGATCGTGCTTGCTGTTGTGTTTGTGTGCGTGACATCCATTGTACGTGCAACAAGTCTTCATGCGAAGAGTAAGCAGCTTGCAGAGACAGAGAAGAGTATGGAACTCCGCGTGGAACAGGCGAAGCAGGAGCAGACAGAACTTGATGCGCAGGAAAAGTATATGCAGACGAATGAATATATAGAGGATGTTGCGAAGGATAAGCTTGGGCTTGTTCATCCGGACGAGTTAGTCATCAAACCGGAGTAGAAGGCAGACAAGCGTATATTCCGAAAAAAGTATGGAAGTCAGGAGACAGGATGCGGTTCTGTCTCTTTTTTATGCAATAAAACTTCTGTGTGCAATAAAATGTCAGATTTTTTTTCTGCCGGCTGTCAGTGTTTGACATGAAACAATCGTGGAATTGTATAAACTTGTATGGCAAATTCGGTTAATGGAAGTGCCATCCGGTAGAAGGGATTGAGAAGATGAAGGAGACAAAGTTTTTTTCCGGTATTGTAGATTTTGCGACAGCATATTTTGTTGGGCATTGCAGTCTGCTTGGAACTGCACCTTTTGGAACTGCGTTGCTTGGGGCGGGCAGCATATGTGGCAGGAATATCTGGATGATGTTTGCCGGTCTGATGTGTACGCTTTTAGAGAGAAAAGCGTTTTTGCAGGCGGGAAGCCTTTTGTATCCATGTATCTGGATCATAGTGATGCTGACTGTACGGGGACGGCGGCTGCAGTTTCTGTATCCAAGGACATTTCTGTTGTCGTTTCTTTCCGGGGTGATGGCAGGCACTTTGCAGGTGGCTGCAGCGTTTTTCCTGCCACATACGATTGGCATCTGGCAGGGATGCGCAGAAGGTGTGCTTGTCTTTTCGTTCATGCTTGCCTTTAGCTTTGCATATAAGCAGCTGCCGGGTGTGGGTACACAGATTTCCTCAGATACGCAGACACAGCTTGCCTGTCTGATATTTGCAACTACGGTATTCGCAGGCATGCCTGTGCAGATGTTTGGACAGATCGAGGTTTTTCAGACAGCGTGTATATTTTCTATGTTCTATGTATCATACCGGTTTGGATTCACGACAGGCATTGCATGGACAGCGATTGCCGGTGTTGTCTATGCCTTGCGGCTTGGCGAGATGAAGATACTGGCAGCGTGGGTGTTTGTGGTAGTAATTGCGGATAGTGTGGCAGAGTTTTTTCATGCGGGAAGATATGCGAGTCTTCTTGCTTTTTCGGCTGTATATTGGGGGATTGGACATCAATGGTTCCCGGAATTGCTGTCAGAGGCCGGGAGCAAGGCGTTTGTGTCTGCGGTATTTCTGCTTGTCCTCACACCGGCAGGGATATTCGCTCCGGAGGGGAAGGGACAAAACGGCGAGGTGGCACAGGGAACCGAGTGGGGCAGGCTGACATTGGAACGGGTCCGTCGATTCTCTGCTGCTCTTAGAAGGATAGATTATACATTTGCGGGAACCGATGGACAGAGAATCGGCTTTTCCGAGATCAGCGCGATGCTCGATGATTTCGCGGGGGAACTGGATTGCTGTGTTCCTCTGCGAAGAGATATGGAGACGATGATCCTGGCAGAGCTTGGACGGGTCGGAATTAAAGTCCGGTCACTTACGCTTCTGAAAGAAAAGAACGGAAGCTATCGCCTGTATGCGGATGTCTGTGTTGTGCGCGGCAGACTGATCGGCGCCGAGACTGTCCGGCAGATTGTCAGCAAGCAAATGGGTATGCCGTTTGAGATTGGGGAGGAGAGCCGGCAGCTGGTTGGAAGAAACTATGATCTTATTATCCTGGAACAGAAGCCTGCGTTCTCGATCCGTACGGCTGCACGGAGACTTGCCTGTATGGAGGAGGTTGTATCCGGAGATAATTTCTACATCGGGAACCTGAGAAACGGGAAGACACTTGTTATGATTGCCGATGGCATGGGAAACGGACCTCAGGCAGCGGCAGACAGTGAACAGCTGCTGGCATCGGTGGAGGAACTGGTCGATACCGGGTTCGACCAGGAGATGGCTGTGCGGTTAGTCAATGCATATTTGTCGGAACAGAACAAAGGAGAACGGTTTACGACACTGGATATGATGTTGTTCGACCGGTATACAGGAGTGGGACAACTGCTCAAATACGGAGCGGCGACCACATATGTGAAGCGCGGAAACTGGATGGAATGTATCAAATCCACATCCCTTCCTGTCGGAGTCATGACAGATGCCGGATGTGAATGCAGCCTCAAGAAGTATTATAAGGATGATCTGCTCGTCATGGTGAGTGACGGCGTACTCGACAGTATTTTGTTTGAGAATAAAGACGATTATATGAACACCCTGCTTGGTAAAATGGGGGAGGAAGAGCCGGATGAGATCGCGGATACAATCGTCGGGGAGATACGGAAAGTCTGTGGGAAACGGTTAAAGGATGATGCGACGCTCGTTGTATGTCGTGTGATGAAAAATTCCTGATTTGCTATACTTCGATATTTTGTTGTGGTAAAATGCAGATATGAATGCATTTGAACAAAACGTATACAATTATATCCTTGCACAACGGCTCGTTGAACCGGGGATGCGGCTCGTCTTAGGAGTGTCCGGCGGGGCGGATTCTGTCTGCCTGCTGCGTGTACTCCATGGACTTAAAAAGCCGCTTGGAATTCCGGACGATGGGCTTGCGGTCGTGCATGTACACCATGGAATCCGGGGGGCGGAGGCAGATGGAGATGCGGCATTTACGGAACAGATATGCCACGCGCTTGATATCCCCTGTTATCTCTTCCGGGAGGATGTCCCGGCTCTTGCGAAGCAGGGAGGCGTATCCATAGAGGAGGCAGGCCGCGAGATCCGGTACAAACGCATGGAGGAGATTCGGAACAGGCTTCATTATGACCGGATCGCAGTTGCGCATAACAGGGATGATATGGCGGAGACGGTGCTGTTTCATCTGATCCGGGGAAGCGGATTGCGTGGACTTGCCGGAATGGCGCCAAGACGCGGGGATATCATCCGGCCGCTGCTTGGAACGTCGCGTGCGGAGATTGAAGCCCAGCTTGTCTGCCTGCAGCAGTCGTTTCGTGAGGATTCGACGAACGCAGAATTAATCTATGCAAGAAATCAGATACGCCACACTATATTGCCTGCCATGCGAGAGATGAATCCGCGGGCGGTTGAACATATCTGTGAAACGGCTTTGGAAGCAGGGAAAAGCTATGCGTATATTTGCGGACAGGCAATGCAGGCGGTACAACTGCATGCTGCTGCAGATGGACTTGAGTTATCTATAGATTCGCTGCATGCACTTGATCCGGCATTGCAGGAAGCGGTTGTGACTGAGGCGGTTGCCCGGGCAGCAGCAAAGCGGAAGGATATCTCCAGAAGACATATCCGGTCTGTTCTGGCACTTGGAAACGCGGAAACCGGAAGTATGGTACAGCTGCCGTATGGAATCTGTGCCAGACGAAGTTACGACAAGATCATCCTCTCCTGCGGAAAGCCGGAAACGCAGGATTACAGTATATGTATTTCGGGGACGGGCGATTATGAAATCCCGGGGATGGGTATAATGGTAGTGACGGTTATTCCTATGCATGAATGTGAAGAGATTTCGAAAAAAACCTATACGAAATATCTGGATTATGATAAAATAAAAGGTAATTTGCGTATAAGAACTCCGCAGGAAGGCGATTTCATAGTGATAGACCGTAAGGGCAATACGAAGAAACTGGTCCGGGTGTTCGTTGATGCGAAGGTTGACCGGGTGAAGCGTACCGGGTGGCCGGTGCTTGCCTGTGGGCAGGAGATTATCTGGGTGCCTGGGCTGCGGTTCAGTCCGGCATACTATGTGACACAGGATACAAAGACAGTTATGAAGATAAATTATCTGGACAAAGGAGAGACTTATGGAACCAAAGATTGAAGTTATGATTGACGAAGAAACTGTGGAAGCAAGAATTGCAGAGATTGCGAAACAGCTGAGTGAAGAGTATGAAGGAAAGACGCTGCATATAATCGGAGTACTCAAGGGGAGTGTATTTTTTATGTGTGAGCTTGCGAAGAAGCTAACAGTTCCGGTTACAATGGATTTTATGTCCGTTTCAAGCTATGGCAACGATACAAAATCTTCCGGCGTTGTGAAGCTCATCAAAGATCTTGACGAGAGCATCGAAGGCAGGAACGTTGTACTGATCGAGGATATCATGGATTCGGGAAGAACACTTTTTTACCTGATCAAGATTTTAAAGGCGCGTAAGCCTGCAAGCTTCAAGGTGGTAACATTGCTTGATAAGCCGGACCGCCGGGTGGTTGAACTCGAACCGGATATTACCGGATTTGTAATTCCGGACCGCTTTGTTGTCGGTTATGGACTTGACTGTGCACAGAAATATAGAAATCTTCCATATATTGGTGTGATTTCTGAATAATACATAATTATCCAGAAGGGAGCGTAACATGAAAGGATTAAAGAAAGGACTCGGAATCTACCTGATTCTGTTCTTTGCAATGTTCTGCGGTATTATATGGTATATGAATAAAGGATCAAAGACAGATTCCGGCTATACGGTTGCGGATTTTCAGGCAGAGGTGACCGAGGATCTGATCGGATCCGTGGAGATCTATCAGAATAAGGAGATACCGACAGGTACGGTCTATATTACGTATAGACAGACGAACGAAGAGAAGGAATTCTATGTATCGGATGTCAACAAAGTACAGGATATTGTCATGAATAAGGGCAAGGGCAACATCCGGATGGAACTCCACGATGTAAGTGGGCAGAGTACTGTCTGGACATGGCTGCCGGTTGTGATTCTCGTAGTCGTACTGCTTGTAGTTGTCATGTTGCTTATGGCGAATATGTCAGGCGCTGCAGGTGGCGGCGGTGCAGGCGGCGGCAAGATGATGAATTTCGGTAAGAGCCGGGCACATATGTCGAACGAGAATGACCAGAAGTTCACATTTAAGGATGTTGCTGGTCTGGAAGAAGAAAAAGAGGATATGGCGGAGATTGTAGATTTCCTGCGTAATCCGAAGAAATATAACACACTGGGTGCACGAATCCCGAAAGGTGTACTGTTAGAGGGACCTCCGGGAACCGGTAAGACGCTTCTTGCCAAAGCTGTTGCTGGTGAGGCGGGCGTGCCTTTCTTCTCAATCTCCGGTTCGGACTTCGTAGAGATGTTCGTCGGTGTCGGTGCGAGCCGTGTG
>USFH01000036.1 GCA_900553925.1 uncultured Clostridium sp. | reverse complement strand
GGATCAGGCGCAGCGGGTGCCGGAACCACGATTGGCAGCGGATTACTTCATACACTCGGTGCGAAGATCCTCATTGGAGTTGCTGCGGCGGCAGTCGTAGGCGGTACGATCGGCGGAATTGCCGCATACAGACATTCGCAGAACGAAAAAAAGAACGCAGAGGTAACTGCGACAAGTACCGATGTGGTGGAAGTTCCTACTACAGAGGCAACGAGCGAGACAACCACAGAGGAAGTGACGACCGAAGCCGCGGTTGACGAGTCATACAAGCAGATATATCTGCAGGTGCTGAAGGAACACGAGGCAAACATCCGGGATTACAACCAGTTCTGGCAGCCGCTTGATTCGGAAGAGTTTGAGACGAACACCGAGAATCATTCGATTGCCTTGTCTGATGTGACGGGCGATGATGTTCCGGAGCTGCTGTTTGTTGAGAAATCCCCTTCGTCGGAAGAATACGTGGAATATGATGCGTTGAACATCTTCACAGTGGAAAACGGAGCCGCGAAGCAGATCTACTATGTGGATCACTGGGAGACGCAGGTTGCCGGTGGAGATGTGTACGCCCTGTTTCAGATAGAAGGGGAAACAACGCTTTATTCCTGCAATGGGATGCAGGATGAAATGACGAATGAAGATTACAGCCGCTACAATGTACAGCCGGATGGAATGCTGCAGGAAGAACCGCTGATGTCCAGACATCGGGAGCCGAATGAGGATTATACGGGCACGATTGACACCTGTACGATCGGTGGACAGCCGGCGACACCGGAGGAGTTCCAGGCACAGCTTGATGCATTGACAAGCCGGATGTCGAAGCTGCTGATCTACAACTGCGGTGCACATGATGATAATGCAAATGCAGCTATGATTGCAGCGGAGGCCGATTATCTGACGTATGAAGAAGCGGTTGCCCTGCTCTCGGACGGACAGCAGGTAGATGTTTCGCAGGGAACGACGACACAGCTGCCATTTACGGAAGCCCAGAGCTTCTCGTTCATGAGTGGTGCCGGTGGTTGGAGTACAGAGCTGGCGATCAATCCGGATGGCTCATTTACCGGAAATTACTATGATTCCGATATGGGAGACAGTGGCGATGGATATGATGGGACAGAATATGTGTCGACATTCCATGGGAAATTCAAGAATATCCGGAAGAAGGATGATTATACCTATGTGATGCAGATCGATACGCTGGAGACGGAAGAGACACAGGATACATGGATTGAGGAGACGGGATACGGAAAGGTCCGCTACGTGGCATCGGAACCTTATGGTTTGTATGGCGGAACGAACTTCGAATTGTATCTGCCCGGAACGCCGGTGAGCAGTCTTTCGGCAGAGTACATTGACTGGGTAAGAACGCCGATGGCGCTTGACGAGAGCGCAACGACACTTCCGGGATATGGTTTCTACAATGTGGAAGAACAGAATGGATTCTTTGGCGACTGGCAGAGCTGGTAACCGATATTTAGAATAAGATTGGATGGCGCAGGATTTCCTGCGCCATTTTTCTGTATGTGTCCGGATATGGTATATTTCCCATGCGTAAGTTTCCATATATTGTATTTTACGAGGAACTACCGCAAGATGGTGTATCAAATGTTTCAAATTGTTACAAAATGTAACAATTTTATGTGAACTGCCGGACGCACGCGGTTTACAGAAATAAACGTGAAAAAATGTCCGCAACCTCAGTGAAAATGCGAAGAAATTGTGAACTTTTGAAAAAAGACGGAAAAACAGGTTGACAATAATATGATGGGTTGCTATAATGACCAATGTAATAAGTTGTAACATATTCGTAACAAATTGGAGGTAAGAACATGAAAAAACCATCTGTAAAGTGGTTGGCGGTAGCAGCAACAGGTTGTATTTTTGCTTCGTCCATGGGTACATACACATATAAAGCACTGGCGGACGAGTTCGTATATACAGATGCGAACGTCAGCATTACATCAATTGTAGACCGTTATATCGAAGAACAGGGCGGCGAGGTATTTACCGCGCAGGCAACACCGGATGATGCAACAGTACAGGCGGTCGCTGAAGCGACAGCAACCGATGCAGTCGTTACCGGATCTGTTCAGGAAATAGAAGGAAACACAGGATCGATCACAGCTGTTGCTTCTTCTGTTCAGACGGAAGAGACAACAACAGAAGCGCAGACAGAGGAGACGACAGAAGCAGCTTTGACAGAGGATACACAGCAAGTTGCTTCCCAGGCAGCGGCATCTCCGGTGATGGATTTCACGGGAAAGGCAGTTGTAACAGCATCCGGTTCCGTAAATATCCGTAAGTCCGGCGATGTGAATGCGGCTAAAGTCGGAAGCATCGCAAACGGCGGTCTTGTGAATATCGTGGAAAAGGGTGACACATGGTCACATATTACATCCGGAAATGTGGATGGCTACATCCGAAACGATCTTCTTGCATTTGGCAGTGATGCGGCAAATTATGCAAGCGCAAACCTGTCAAAGGTTGCAGTTGTAAACACCGCTGCATTGAAGCTCCGTAAAGAAGCAAGCACAGACAGCGAGGAAATTACTATTCTTGCACAGGGTGAGACATATCCAATCGTGGAGACAGGTGATGCATGGACGAAGATCCAGCTTGATACCGTAACCGGATATGTAAAGAACGAGTACATAACAGTTTCCTATAATATGGCAACAGCAAAGGCGGAGAGTGCTCCGGCACAGACAACGGATACGACAACAACGACAGAAACAACAACGACAGAAGCTCCTTCTACAGAAGCTCCAACGACAGAGGCTCCTGTGACAGACGTTCCTGTATCAGAGCTTGGTCAGCAGGTTGCAAATTTTGCATGTCAGTTCGTTGGCAACCCATATGTATGGGGCGGTACATCCCTGACGAACGGTGCGGATTGTTCCGGATTCGTACAGAGTGTATATAAGAATTTTGGATATTCACTTCCTCGTACATGTACACCACAGAGTAACGCAGGAACAGCAGTCAGCCTTGCGGCACTGGCACCTGGAGACCTCGTATTCTACGATCATGGTACAGGTTCCTGTGAGCACGTCGGAATCTACATCGGTAACGGACAGATCGTACATGCAAGCAGCAGCCGTACAGGTATCAAGATTTCAAGTGTAAACTACAGCACTCCGTTTAAGGCTTGTAGAATTGCGAATTAGTTGATAAGTTTTAACTTTCCATAATGTGTGAAAAGAGGACATTTTCGAAATAAATCGGGAATGTCCTTTTGCTTTTATTAAAAATGTTAATTTTTTGTATATTTTGACGAAAAATCCCTTCCCAAAAGGGGGTTCGGTATGCTATAATACTAAACATAGAAAGTACATGTGCTTCACGCACATTTTTTATTTTCTATAGTTCGACGTAAAGGAGCTGGGGCATATGAATTACATCATAAGTGGAAAGAACATTGAGGTTACAGACGCACTGAAGCAGGCGATTTACGAGAAGCTTGAGAGAATCGAGAAGTTCTTCGGTGAAGACACAGCAGCACAGGTTACACTTTCGGTAGATAAGGACCGTCAGAAGATTGAGGTTACGATCCCGATGAAGGGACATACGATCCGTGCAGAACAGGCGAGCGATAATATGTATGTATCCATCGATTTGGTTGTGGAGATTATCGAACGTCAGGTAACACGCCATAAGAAGCGTATTTTGGACAAGGAACAGAATTCCGGTTATATCAACAACGATTTCTTCAATGTAGAAGGACTCGAGGATGAGGATGTCCAGATTATCCGTAGCAAGAAGGTTGTGTTAGAGCCTATGTATCCGGAAGATGCATGCATCCAGATGGATCTGCTTGGACATAATTTCTTTGTATTCCGCAACGCAGAGACAGACAAGGTGAATGTCGTATACAAGCGTAGAGGTAATACGTTTGGATTGATCGAGCCGGAGTTTTAATTGTATCAGTAGTATAGAGGGTTATGAAAGAGGTGTCCCGGAGATGAACGTCTCCGGGACATTTTACGTTTTGATTACAAAAAAGTTTAACCTGCTAGTTCCATTTATTGAATGTGCAGGGAAAATATGGTAGCATAAAAACGCGTGTGTAATCACTGTGACACAGTGCACAACTAGATCTGGGGCACATAAGATGCGACACGACAAAAGATGGAGGAGCGAAAGAAGATGAAGAGAAACGTAAAATCGTTGTTTGCCGGAGCATTGGCATTCCTGTTTGTATTCCTGACAGTGTTCGGGAGTGTGCAGCCGCTTACGGCACAGGCAGCATCCCCACTGCCGACAGTACAGTACCGGGTGCATGTCCAAAGTAAGGGATGGACGAACTATATAACAAGTGGCGTTGCGGGAACAACCGGCCTTGGAAAACGTCTCGAAGCAATGCAGATAAAGGTAAGCGGCGTGGAAGGACTTGGCGTGCGGTACCGTTCGCATGTGCAGACCTATGGCTGGCAGGACTACGTAGCAGATGGCGTATTGTCCGGAACGACGGGCAAGGCAAAGCGTATGGAGGCTGTACAGATCGAGCTTACCGGCGCGAACAAAGATAATTACGATATTTATTACCGCCTGCATGTGCAGTCTTACGGCTGGTTGAACTGGGCGAAAAACGGCGAAGTCGCAGGTACAAAGGGCTATGCGAAGCGCGCGGAGGCTATTGAGATCCGTATTCTGCCACGCGGAAGTGCAAGACCGCAGGGAACAGGTTCTGCGTTTGTGGAGCGTAAGGCACTGGATATGACCGCTCATGTACAGAGCTATGGCTGGATGTCTGCAAAGGATTCCGTACTTGGTACGACCGGACAGGGCAAGCGCCTGGAGGCAATCACGATCACGCCGGTCGGTTATGATCTGAATGTGGAATACAGCGTGCATGTACAATCTTATGGCTGGACTGCCTATGCAAGGAATGGCCAGCAGGCAGGAACGACCGGACAGGGCAAGCGTCTCGAAGCAGTCCGGATCCGGCTGACCGGAAATGATGCATCGAAATATGATATCTATTATCGTACCCATGTCCAGAAGGTCGGCTGGCTTGACTGGGCGAAGAATGACGAGATCGCCGGAAGTACCGGTGCAAGCTTCCGTATGGAGGCAATGCAGGTCGTGCTTGTTCCGAAGGGGCAGGCTGCTCCGGGGGCAACAACGAATGTCAACGTGATCACTCCGGGAATCGTATATAGCTCTTATGTTCAGGATAATGGCTGGCAGGGAGAAGTGTCGAACCAGCAGACAAGCGGAACGACCGGACGCGGCCTTGCATTGCAGGATCTGCGTGTGCATACCGTCGGAAATGCAAATGTTGGTGTGCGTTACAGTGTATATAGAAACGGCGGCTGGTCCGGCTACGTGTCAGATGGTGCGTCACTTGGAAATGGAAATATCGAAGCAGTCAAAGTAGAACTGACAGGCAACGATGCCAAGTACTTTGATGTGTACTATCGTGTACATAGTCAGTCAGCAGGCTGGCTTGGGTGGGCATGCAATGGCAATCCGGCAGGTGTTGTGACACTTGGCAAATGTGCACAGGCAATTGAGATTGCAATCCGCTCGAAAGCGCAGTATGCACCGGGGGTTGTCGGGAATGCATACCGCAACAATCTGGACACAGAGGCAGAGGGTTATGCGCGGGCAAGACTGAATGAAATCGGATGGAATCTGCAGGCTGCATTTAACTGGTCTGCGGGGATGCCGTATTTTACGAACAGTACTGATGTACCGGCAGGCTATACCAATGCAGACTGGTATGCAATCTATGGTTTCCGGAACAACAAGGGTAACTGCTATAACATGGCGGCAACATTCTATCAGATGGCGAAACTGCTCGGATATGATGTACATTATGTGCAGGGCTATCTGCCACAGTCGAATGGCAGACGCGTGACACATGGATGGTGTGAGATTGTAAAGAATGGGGCAATCACGGTATATGATCCGAACTTTACATACAATACCGGCAGACAGGCGTTTGGTATAACATATGGAACACCGGGAACATGGAGATATAGTGATTACCAGAGGATGAATTAGAGAAATATTACATAACGGAGGAAGAAAACATGAGAAAGATCAAGATGGTGGCAGGGCTTACTGTGCTTGCCTGTGCATTGCTTACCGGATGTGGCAAGAAGGAGGAAGCAACCACAACAGAAGCCACGACAGAAGCTACAACTACGGAAGTAGCTACGACTGAGGCAACGACGGAAGCGACACCGGTGGATGCAGAGGAGGTGCTTCCTGCAATCGGCGTAGAATCTGCAGATGCAATCAAGGTAAAGCTTACAAATAAGACAGGGAAAGAGATTACAAGTGTTGCAATCCGCACATCCGCAGATGAAGAGTTCGGAGACAACCTGCTTGCGGACGAAGATACCGTAGCAGATAAGGAGAAGCGGTATCTCTATTATGCATTGGAGAAGGATGCAGAGGAAACCGAGGATGCGGCAGTTGATATCCAGCTTACATTTGCAGATGATACATCGGTAGTTCTTCACGATGTTGATCCGGAGGATATCAAGGACGGAGAGCTGGCGGCAGAAGATGATATCTGTTATCTGAGCTATAAGAGCGTGAAGACTGGTAAGACCGTGGATACGAAGGATGCCGAACTTGCGGTAAAGCAGGCAGAAGAAGAGAAAGCGGCCGCAGACGCCAAGGCTGCCGCAGAAGCAGCTGCAGCTGCTGCAGCACAGCAGCAGGCAACCGAAGCTCCGGCACCGGCAGATAATGGTGGAGACGATGAGTGTCTTGGAGATGGACTTACTTACTAATAGTGAAAAAAGGGATGTTTGACCGGACATCCCTTTTTTGAGTTGTGATCAGGAGAAGAGGAATGGCGATAACATCAAATATATTTATACTATTTGTCCTTGCTTCGTTGGTACTTTATTATGTGTGCCCGAAGAAGTTCCAATGGGCAATCCTGCTTGTGATAAGCTATGCGTATTATATGTACGCGAGTGTGCCGGCTCTGGCGTTTATACTTTGCTCGACATTAAGTACCTATGCATGCGGCAGATGGATTGAGAAACTACAGGCAGAAGGAAAGAGCGGCAAATGTGCGCTTATGCTTGCGATGCTCCTAAATCTAGGCATCCTTGGCGTGCTGAAATATACAAACTTTGTGATTGCGAATATCAATGCGGTGGCACACCAGCATTTTTCTATGGTGGACTTCATACTGCCGCTAGGAATCTCTTACTATACATTTCAGACAATCGGATATCTGCTCGACGTGTACTGGAAGCGGATTCCGGCAGAACACCATATTGGCAAATATGCTCTTTTTGTAGCATTTTTTCCACAACTTCTGCAGGGACCGATTGGCAGATACAAGACACTTGCCAATCAGCTTTATGAAGGGCATGCGTGGTCGCTGCATAATATCAAGTATGGTCTGGAGCGTATTCTCTGGGGCTTTTTCAAGAAGATGGTGCTTGCGGACTGGGCGGCAGTTTACTGCGATGCAATCTTTGGAGATCCGCACGAATATGCGGGTGCGGCGGCGTTCGGTGTGTTGCTTTATACCATCGAGCTGTATGGCAATTTCGCCGGAGGTATCGATGTCATGCTCGGTGTGGCGAATATGTTCGGCGTGAATCTGGATGAGAATTTCAAACGCCCGTTTTTCGCGACATCCATTACGGATTTCTGGCACCGCTGGCATATCACACTTGGAACATGGATGAAGGATTATGTATTCTATCCGTTGACGCTTTCCAAATTCATGATGAAGGTCGGGAACGGCAGCCGGAAGGCATTTGGCAAGAAGATCGGACGCAATGTTCCGGTTGCAATCACGAATCTGATCGTGTTCTTCATTGTAGGTATCTGGCATGGACCGACATGGAATAATATCGGATGGGGGCTTTATAACGGTGTGATCATTGCACTTTCCGGATTCCTGGCAGGAAGTTTCCGCACATGGAAGAAGAAACTGCATATCAATGACAAATCCTTTGGATACCGGGTATTTATGATTCTGCGTACATTCGTGCTGATGAATTTAAGCTGGTATTTTGACTGCGTGGATTCCGTGAAGACCGCGTGGTATATGATTGTACAGAGTGTGACGAATTTCCATCCATCCACCTTGCTCACGATATCGTCAGGAAAGCTTGGTGTGGCATTTACGCCATATGCACTTTTGATCCTTGGCGTTGGATGCGTGATTTTGTTTGTGGTAAGCGTGATACAGGAACGGGGCGTAAAGATGCGGGATGCCCTGTCGAAGCTGCCGTTTTATGTGCAGTTTGCAATCTTTGCGTTGCTTTTGATCTGCATCGGATTACTCAGCCCGATGGCTGTGGCAAGGGGGTTCATCTATGCGCAATTTTAGAAGAATAATTCGTGTGATCGTATGTGTGATCCTGACCTTTGCGATTTTGACCGGACTTGATTATATTCTGTACCCTTGCACATTTATGCGAAATGATATCCACACCGTGACGAGCGAGCAGCGGGATGTCATTATCATGGGCACGTCAAACGGCAAGATGGATTTGGATCCGGACAGCATGCTCGAGGGAACCGGGCTTACCGGACATAATCTGTGTGTGGGTGGCGAATATCCGATGGACAGCTATTATATGATGAAGCTGATTTTAGAGAAGCAAAGTCCAAAGGTGCTTGTGTTCGAACTCGATCCTGGCTATATCACGACGAAGAAGGAAGAAGGCAACAATTACCTGCTGTTTTACCATGAGTTTCCAATCTCTTTTGCGAAACTGTCGTATTTCATGGGCGCAATGCCGGAGTGCGATTTCCGGACGGCATTGTTCCCGTCGTATGAGTATTCGCTTCAATATGAGATTTCACATATGAAGGATACAGTTCGCAGGAAGACGACCGGCGATTACGACGTGTCGTATTTCAAGGGAAAAGTACAGGAATATCATGAAAATGGATTTATCGAGAAATATCCGGTTGATGTATCGAAGTTCCCGTCTTACACACCGGAGCAATTCTCGGCAGAAGCGGTCTATCAGGAGAACATGGAGTACATGGATAAGCTGATCGCACTCTGCAAGGAGAATAACGTGACATTTATTGCGGCAACCATGCCGATTCCGGCGGTTACTTTGTCGGAAAACTGGGATAGCTTTGAAGCGGCAGACACCTATTTTAGCGATTACTTCAAAGCACAGGGTGTGCCGTATTATAACTTCAATATGGAGTATTATTCTGCATATTCCCATGATGCATCGATGTATGTCGATTATGATGGACATATGAACGGCGACAGTGCCAGAGCATTCTCGAAGCTGTTCGGCAAGATGGTTTTGCAGAAGGAATTAAAATAAAAATGAATGGAGGATACAAACAATGGAGAAGTTAATTGAGATTTTAGAGGAGTTAGTACCGGGAGAAGAGTTTGAAGGCAGAAGTAATCTGGTAACAGATGGCGTGCTGGATTCATTCGCAATCTTAAGCCTGATCTCTGAGATTTCTTATGAGATGGGCGTGGATATTCCGGTTAGTGATGTCGTGCCGGAGAATTTTGATTCGGTTGATGCGATCATGGCAGTCATCGAGAAGCACAGAAAGTAGTAAAGCAAAAGGAGAAAACAATGATACAGTGTGTATTGGAATATCTGGAGCGGAATGTAAAGTCCCATCCGGATAAAGAAGCGTTTGAAGATGGCGAAAAGGTTTATACCTATGCACAGATCCGCGGACTTGCCAGAAAGGCTGGATATATGCTGGCGCAGGAAATGCAGTCCATGCGGGATCCGGTCGCGGTCTTTATGGATAAGAACATTGATAGTATTGCATGCTTCTTCGGGGTGCTTTACAGCGGGAATTTCTATTGCCCGCTCGATAGTCAGATGCCGGTAGAACGAATCTCTACGATCATGGGTGTGCTGCAGCCGAAGGTTGTACTCACCGATCTGGCGCATAAGGAGCAGGCGGAGAGCTTTGCTGCAGGTGCAAAAGTGCTTGTACTTGAGGATACACAGAAGGTAAGTGATGCACAGGCAGATTCTGTCTGCGCGTGGGAGGATCTTACAATCATGGATCCGTTGTATGTGCTTTTTACGAGCGGTTCAACAGGTGTGCCGAAGGGCGTGCTGGTCGGACAGCAGGTGATCGTGAATTACTTAGACTGGCTCGACAGGGAGTTTTCTTATGATTCGAAGGATGTATTCGGCAATCAGGCACCGCTTTATTTTGACGTATCGATGCATGATGTCTATGGGGCGCTTTATTTCTGCGCGAAGATGGTGATCATCCCGCAGAAGTTATTTGCATTTCCGGTCAAGCTGATCGAGTATATGAACGAGAAGAAGATTTCGACCTTCCTCTGGGTGCCTTCTGCAATGGGAATCGTTGCGACGCTCCGGACATTCGATGTGGTAAAGCCGGAGTATCTGAAGCATGCGATGTTTGCGGGCGAGGTGCTTCCGCGCAAACAGCTTGATTACTGGGCGGAGAACCTGCCGGATGTTGTCTATGCGAATCTGTACGGACCGACTGAAACCTTCGTCTGCACCGGGTATGTCCGCACAGGTAAGGAACCGGAGGGGCAGCCGCTTCCGATCGGTAAGGCACTTATGAATACACAGGCACTTGTGCTTGATGAGAATGGAAAGGAAGTCGCGAAGGGGGAGACCGGCGAGCTCTGTATGAGGGGCTGCTGCGTGGCACTTGGCTATTATCATAACCCAGAGAAGACAGCGGCATCATTTACCCAGAATCCGACACATGACCGCTACCCGGATCGTATCTATCACACCGGAGATCTGGTATATTATGATGAAAATGATGATCTGATCTATGTATCGCGGAAAGATTTTCAGATCAAACATATGGGATACCGTATTGAACTTGGTGAGATCGAGACAGCTGCGTACCAGATCGAGGAGGTGCGTGACTGTGCATGTACCTACAACATGGAACGAAAGAAGATCATTCTGTACTACGATGGAACACAGATGGATAAGAAGGCGATGCTTGCGAAGCTTTCCGAGCGGATTCCGCAGTATATGCTGCCAAACCGGATGGTATATCTCGAGCAGATGCCACATAATGCAAATGGCAAGATCGACCGCAAGGCGTTGGCACAGTTATAATAATCAGACATCCCGGGGATTTATCTCCGGGATGTCTGGCACGATGCGTTATCATGCGGAATCGTACTTGCACAAATTTCTTGCGTTACCTACCATTTAATGCTATATTATAGCTTGTGGTATTAGATAGAAATAATGCTCAGGGAGGTAAGAAATGAGCGTAATAGAGAAAATATTTGGAACACACAGTGATAAAGAGTTAAAGAAGATATATCCGATTGTAGATAAGATTGAAGCGTTGGATGAATCCATGCAGGCATTAAGTGATGAGGAGCTGAAAGCGAAGACGCCGGAATTTAAGGCACGTCTTGAGAAGGGTGAGACGCTCGACGATCTGCTTCCGGAAGCATTTGCGGTTGTCCGTGAAGCCGCTGACCGTGTTCTTCATATGAAGCATTACCGTGTGCAGCTGATCGGTGGTATCCTGCTGCATCAGGGACGTATCCCGGAGATGCGTACCGGTGAAGGTAAGACATTGGTTTCTACACTTCCTGCATATCTGAATGCACTCGAAGGGAAGGGTGTTCATATCGTAACGGTCAACGACTATCTGGCGAAGCGTGATGCGGAGTGGATGGGACAGGTACACGAATTCCTCGGACTGACCGTAGGCGTAATCTTGAACAGCGATAAGAATGATGAAAGACGCGCAGCCTATAACTGCGACATTACATATGTGACGAACAACGAGCTTGGTTTTGATTATCTGCGTGACAACATGGTTATTTACAAGGAACAGCTCGTACAGCGGGATCTGCATTATGCGATCGTCGACGAGGTCGATTCCGTGCTGATCGATGAGGCACGTACACCGCTGATCATTTCCGGGCAGAGCGGAAAGTCTACCGATCTGTATAAGATGTGTGATTATCTCGCGCGCCGTATGAAGCGTGGTACCGCATCTATGGAGATCAGCAAGCTTGATGCCATCATGGGTACAGAGATTGAGGAAGATGGCGATTACTTAGTAGATGAGAAGGATAAGCAGGTTGTGCTGACGGCACAGGGTGTCAAGGAAGTCGAGCAGTTCTTCCATATCGACAACTTCTCGGATGCAGATAATATTGATATTCAGCACAACATGATCATGGCACTGCGTGCACATGCCCTCATGTTCCGGGATAAGGATTATGTAGTAAAAGATGATGAAGTTCTGATCGTTGATGAATTTACCGGACGTATCATGCCGGGACGCCGATTCTCGGATGGTCTGCATCAGGCAATCGAGGCGAAAGAAAATGTAAAGGTAAAACGTGAGAGCCGTACATTGGCGACAATTACCTTCCAGAACTTTTTCAACAAATATAAGAAGAAGGCAGGTATGACTGGTACCGCACTTACCGAAGAAGAAGAGTTCCGTGAGATCTACGGCATGGATGTCGTTGTTGTTCCGACCAATCTTCCGATACAGCGAATCGATCATCCGGATTCTATCTTCAAGACGAAGAAGGAGAAGCTGGATGCTATCGTGCAGGCAGTTGTAGATGCACATGCCAAGGGACAACCGGTGCTGGTTGGTACGATCACGATTGATGCTTCTGAGGAACTGAGCCGCATGCTTACAAAACGTGGAATCCAGCACAAGGTATTGAATGCAAAGTTCCATGAGTTAGAGGCTGAAATCGTTGCAGATGCCGGTCAGATGGGCGCGGTTACGATCGCGACGAACATGGCTGGACGTGGTACGGATATCAAGCTTGGCGAAGGCGTGGCAGCACTTGGCGGCCTGAAGATCATCGGTACCGAGCGTCACGAGTCCCGTCGAATCGATAATCAGCTGCGTGGGCGTGCCGGACGTCAGGGCGATCCGGGTGAATCCAAGTTCTATCTGTCTCTGGACGACGATCTGATGCGTCTGTTCGGTTCCGAGAAGGTAAAGGCAGTTTATGATGCGTTGAAGATTCCGGAAGGGGAAGAAATCCAGCATAAGACGATCTCAAAGTTCGTAGAGAAAGCGCAGAAGAAGATTGAGAGCAACAACTTTGCAATCCGTAAGAACCTGATGGAATACGATCAGGTCAACAACGATCAGCGTGAAGTTATCTACGCAGAGCGTCGCCGTGTACTCGATGGCGAGAATATGCGTGATGTCATCTTCAAGTTTATTCAGGATACGGTTGAGAGTTATATTGATAAGACCTGTTCGGCAGATCTTGCACCAAGTGAGTGGCAGATTGGCGAGTTGAACCAGCTTCTGATTCCGATCATTCCGATGGAACCGATCGAACTGACAGAGGAAGAGAAGAAGTCCGGTAAGCTGGATAAATTCAAGCAGAGAATCAAGGAAGAGGCGGCTAAGGTATACGAAGCCAAGGAAGCAGAGTTCCCGGAGCCGGAGCATTTCCGCGAGATTGAACGTGTGGTACTTCTGAAGGTCATCGACAAAAAGTGGATGGCACACTTAGATGATATGACACAGCTGCGACAGGGAATTACCCTCCAGGCATACGGCAGCAAGGATCCGGTAGTGGAATACAAATTTGCCGGTTTCGATATGTTCAATGAGATGATCGCATCCATCTGCGAGGAGACGGTCCGCATGCTGCTCCACGTGAAGATCGAGCAGAAGGTAGAACGTGAAGAGGTTGCCAAGGTAACCGGAACGAACAAGGATGATTCGGTAAAGAAAGGACCGGTCCGCCGTGAGGGCGCAAAGATCGGACGTAACGATCCATGTCCTTGTGGCAGCGGCAAGAAATACAAGATGTGCTGCGGCCGAAACCTGTAAGGATAAGGAATGTCTGAATCATAATTATTTAAAGAAAATGTATATTACGATATATAGCATTACATGTTCTTAAGCAGACCATTGAAGCACGTTGGTACTTAATGAGCGATTGATTCTTATCGCGAATTTAGTACCACTACGTGCTGAACTGAGCGGGAGCGTGTCTGCGTAGAACTGTATATGCTATATATCGTGGAAGAGAGTTAAATTATGAGAGGTGGTGACGGAAGTGATAGAGTTAGATCAGTTTCGCTATACTTTAAACGAATACAAAACTCCACTTGCGGAAGTGAGGGATTCACTTTGACATCGCTGGCAAGCAACTTCGCATCCGCCAGTTAGAACCGATGCTTGAACAGCCTGGGTTCTGGGATGATGTGGAACATAGTCAGCAGGTGATGAAGGAATTAAAGAATTTGAAAGATACGATCGAGGAATTCGAAGCTCTTTCAACCCAGTATGAAGATATCGGGACTCTGATTGAGATGGCAGAAGAAGAAAATGATGCCGGCCTTGTCGAAGAGATTGGAAATGAACTCGCATCATTTGAAGAGAAATTCGAGGAGTTCCGCATTGACACATTGCTTTCGGAAGAATACGATGCGAACAATGCGATCGTGACCATCCATGCAGGCGTGGGTGGCACCGAAGCGTGTGACTGGACACAGATGTTATATCGAATGTATACGCGGTTCGCGGAGAAGAAAGGATTTTCTGTAGAGATTCTTGATTATCTGGAAGGCGAAGAAGCGGGAATCAAATCCGTGACATTTCAGGTGAATGGACTGCACGCGTATGGATATCTGAAATCTGAGAAGGGCGTGCATCGTCTGGTGCGTATCTCCCCGTTCAACGCCCAGGGCAAGCGGCAGACTTCCTTTGTATCATTTTGATGTGTACCGCATAGCAGACAGTGATGAAATGTATGAAATCGGTTATGAAGAATATGTTTACGGTGACGGCGTAAGCGTTATCGAATGGCCACAGCTTATTGACGACATACTTCCCGAAAAAAGATATGACGTTACTATATCAAAGGATTACAGCCGTCACGATAATTACAGAAAAATCGAAATTCAAAAAACGGAGGCAGAAAAATGAGAGTTCTTGCAATAGATACCTCGTCCAATGTCGCTACTGTTGCGGTTATGGAAGATGAGCTTTTGCTTGGTGAGTATATTTTAAATCATAAAAAAACTCATTCGCAGAAGATTATGACAATGATAGAACAGATTTTGTCGGAGCTTGAATTGACCGTTCAGAATATTGACATATTTGCGGCGGCTATCGGACCGGGTTCGTTTACAGGACTTCGTATAGGTGTTGCAACTGTCAAAGCTCTTGCACACGCAACGGGCAAACCTGTGGTGAGCGTCGGAACACTTGAGGCACTTGCA
>USFH01000035.1 GCA_900553925.1 uncultured Clostridium sp. | reverse complement strand
GGTCAAGATGTTTGCCGGCGCCAAAGAAATCAAACTGCTGGACAACTATACCAAACAGTTTAACATTCCCAAGTTTGACCTTGCCGTCGACTTCGGCTGGTATTACTTCCTGACCAAACCATTTTTCTATATTCTCGATTTCCTTTACAACTTCATCGGAAACATGGGCTGGGCCATTCTCCTGTTTGCCGCCCTGCTCCGTTTTCTGATGTTCCCGATAGCCAACAAATCCTACGAGAGCATGTCCAAAATGAAAAAGGTTCAGCCTCGGATTAAAGAACTGCAGGAAAGATACGGCGACGACAAAATGAAACTCCAGCAGGAAACGCTGGAACTGTACCGTCGCGAAAAAATCAATCCGGCCGCCGGCTGCCTGCCGATGCTGATTCAGATTCCGGTCTTTTTCTCGCTGTATAAAATTCGATATCGACATGATGGTTTGCAAACGCATTTTCATACCGTTGCATATCAAAATACTCTGTCCACGCATCGAAGATGCCACCCTGTTCATACACATCTAAGATTGCCGCACCCAGTCTACGGTCACCTCTTGCAAGCACACCCTCTAAGATTGAGATTCCGGCATCGTGATACGAAAACTTCAGACTCTTCTGGTTTCTCTGTGCCCGGAAAGAATCCTTTACATATCTTGCCCGGCGTGTAAATTCGTCCGGCAGAATCATCGGCGCCCATTGAAACGGTGTAAATGGCTTCGGCACAAAATACGATGCCGAAGCATTGATCATGACACGCCCATTTCGTTTTTCCTTTGGTACATTGTCAAAATATACCTCTGAGATACGCTCTGCCAGATCTGCGATACCATACAGATCCTCATCCGTCTCAGTCGGAAGGCCGAGCATAAAATAAAGCTTCACCTTATCCCAGCCACCAAGAAACGCCTGTCTGCTTCCTTCAAGCAGATTTTCATCTGTAATTCCTTTGTTAATAACATCACGCAGGCGCTGGGTTCCGGCTTCTGACGCAAATGTCAGAGAAGATTTCCGGATATCCTGCACCTTGCTCATGACATCAAGTGAGAAGGCATCAATACGAAGCGATGGCAGTGACACATTTACATGATCCGTATCACGTAATGTAATCAGATAATTGAGCAGCACATCGAGATCCTCATAATCACTGGAACTGAGTGAGCTTAACGAAATTTCCTCATATCCGGTATTATCGAGCATCGTCCGGGCATATGCTTTCAGCATCTCCACATTCTTCTGTCGCGTCGGACGGTAGATCATTCCCGCCTGGCAAAACCGGCAGCCACGGATACACCCACGCATGATTTCCAGACAAACGCGATCCTGAGTTGCGCGGATATATGGCACAACCGGCTTCATCGGATATGATACATTCTCAAAATCAACGACAACCTGGCGTTTTACCTTCGCAGGCACATCTTCATATTTCGGTACAACCTTCTCGATCGTCCCATCTTCCTGATACGAAACCTCATACATGGATGGTACATAAATTCCCGGAATGGAAGAAGCCTTTCTTAAGAAATCCTCCCGGCTCATATCCGAGTGTTTATACTGTTTGTACAGATCAAGCAATGCATCGTAGCTTGTCTCGCCCTCTCCGATATAGAAGATATCGAAAAAATCCGCCATCGGCTCCGGATTCACCGTACATGGTCCGCCACCGATCACGATCGGATGCTCCTTCGTACGCTCTTTTGCAAGTAACGGAATACCGGATAAGTCAATCACCTGTAATATATTCGTGTAGCACATCTCATACTGGATTGTAATTGCAAGCCAGTCAAACTCCGAGATATTCGTCTGAGTCTCCAAAGAAAAAAGTGGAATGTGTTCTTTCCGCATGATTGCATCCAAGTCCGGCCATGGGCTGTACACACGCTCACAGTACACGTCCTCTCTGCGGTTAAACATGTCATACAAGATCTGAATTCCCAGATATGACATGCCAATCTCATAAACATCCGGAAAGCACATGGCGATCCGGACGTCTACCTCACTTAAGTTCTTGCGAACCATATTTACTTCATTTCCGATATAACGGGCCGGCTTTTCAATCTGCATCAAAACCCGTTCCGGAAGTGCTAATTTTTGTTCCATTCAATCTGACCTTTATTCTATAATTAGTTCTTAAAGCTGTGGATCGGTGCCGGAATTCTTCCTCCACGATTGATAAATGCATCGCAGGAATACTGGTTTACCGGCATGATCGGTGCATAGCCGAGCAGTCCACCAAACTCTGCCTTATCACCAACAGTCTTTCCGATTACCGGGATGATACGGACAGCCGTAGTCTTCTGGTTTACCATACCAAGTGCCATCTCATCTGCGATAATACCGGAGATTGTCGTTGCCTTTGTGTCGCCAGGGATAGCTAACATATCCAGACCGACGGAGCAGACACAGGTCATTGCCTCAAGCTTCTCGATCGTAAGGGCACCTGCCTCAACCGCATCGATCATACGCTGATCCTCACTAACTGGAATAAATGCACCGGAAAGTCCACCAACATAAGAGGATGCCATAACGCCGCCCTTCTTCACCTGATCATTCAGCATCGCAAGTGCCGCTGTCGTACCAGGTGCACCGGAAAATTCCAAGCCAATCTCCTCTAAGATCTCACCAACACTATCACCAACTGCAGGTGTTGGGGCAAGAGAAAGATCGATAATACCAAATGGCACTCCAAGTCTTGCAGATGCTTCCTTCGCTACAAGCTGTCCAACTCTTGTGATCTTAAATGCTGTTTTCTTAATCGTCTCGCAAAGCACCTCGAAATTCTCACCGCGCACTGCCTCAAGTGCTGCCTTTACAACACCCGGTCCACTAACACCAACGTTAATGATGCAATCCGCCTCTGTCACTCCATGGAATGCACCTGCCATAAATGGGTTGTCATCCGGTGCATTACAGAACACAACAAACTTTGCACAACCGATGGAATCCTGATCTTTGGTAAGTTCCGCAGTCTCCAACACGATCTCACCGATCAGTTTTACCGCATCCATATTGATACCGGTCTTTGTGGAACCAGTATTCACCGAAGAGCAAACCTTTCCAGTTACTGCCAATGCCTTTGGGATAGAACGGATCAAAAGCTCATCAGCCTTTGTCATACTCTTCGAAACAAGAGCAGAATATCCACCGATAAAGTTAACGCCTACCTTATCTGCTGCACGATCAAGCGTCTTTGCGATTTCCACGAAATCATCGCTTGTCTTACAGACACTGCCACCTACAAGTGCGATTGGTGTAACAGATATACGCTTATTTACGATTGGAATACCATATTTCTTAGAGATTTCCTCGCCTGTATAAACCAGATCCTTTGCCTTCGTTGTGATCTTGTTATAGATATTATCACAGGTTTCCTTAAGTGTACCGCCCACACAGTCAAGCAGGCTGATACCCATTGTAATCGTACGGACATCCAGATTCATCCGGGAAATCATTGCATTGGTTTCAATTACTTCATTTATGCTAATCATTTGCTTTCCTCCATCCAATTACAGTCTGTGCATCATGTCAAAGATTTCTTCCTGCTGTGCCTTAATCTGCACACCAAGTTCCTCTCCGATACCTGCAAGATCCTCTGCAATCTGATCATGATCCTTGGATGCAGCCTCTGCATTGACAACCATCATCATGTTAAAATAGCCATCTACGATTGTCTGGGCAATATCAAGGATGTTGATATTGTTCTCGGCAAGATATACACACACCTTTGCAATAATACCGACTCTGTCTTTTCCTACTACTGTGATAATTGTTTTCTTCATCTTACTCTTCCTCCGTGTATTGAAAATATACTTAAATATCAAGCAGCGCACTGTGTGTATCTCTGTTTGCCACCTGCAAATGAAAATCCCTCACATCGTCTGTGAACGGATTTCCTTCTAACTCCGCCGCAACTGCCGCGTAGGCAAGCTCCGGTAAGTTATTTTCCTTTGACAAATGTCCAAGAAAAATAGTTTTTATATGATCATTGAGCACATCACGGATCAGTTTCCCGCCCGCTTCGTTGCACAAATGTCCATAACTGCTTAAGATCCGCTGTTTGGTTGAATACGGATATGGCCCTACCTGCAGCATACGGATATCATGATTTGCCTCGACCAAAAGCGCATCCGCATCTTTAAGTGCCTGTATCATATATCCATCATAACCACCCATATCGGTCGCAACGGCAATCTTTTTCTCCTCACACAGCAAACTATAACAGACCGGATCCGCTGCATCATGCCAGGTACTGTGCGCCCGGACCTCAATATTGCCAACCATAAACGGTTCGTCCGGCCGGATACTATGGAACAACCCATAATCAAGCGTCCCGAGGCTTGTCGTGTATTTGATTTCCTCAATCGTTGCTTCCGTCGCATAGATTGGAATACCATATGCTCTTGATATTACACCGAGACCACGTATATGGTCAATATGTTCATGCGTGATCACGATACCGTTAATGTCTGTAAACGTCCGGTCTACGTCGCGTAACGCATCTGATATTTTCTTCTTGCTGACACCGACATCGACCAATATTCCTGTATTTTCACTGCCAACGTACGTACAGTTTCCACTGCTTCCGCTGGCAATCGTCATCATCTTCATAGTTTATCTCGCGATTCCCTCACTCTCCGGGAATAACACTTTCTTCATTTTTTGTTTTAGAAATGCGGAATCCTTCCATCGCCCCAGCTTCTTTGTGCGCTGCATCATCACTTCCCCGAACAGCTTCTCCATGAACTTCACAAGGTTCGGTGTGCCAACCGCCCGGATCTTGACCTTATCATCTTCAAACCGAAGATCGATTACCTTGTTCGCAACCTCCTCGAGATAAATGATGCGGATCTTCAATCCAAATCCTTTCTCCGTTCGATCAACCAGCTCACAACCGGCAGCAACCGGAAGCTTCTTCCCACCGATATCTAAGATCTGATAGATATACGGCTGTGCCAATCGATACCCGACGCGGATATGATATACCTTTTTTCCATCCCGTACATGCAGTACAAGGTATTCCTTTTTGTATGAAATACCTAACTGTTCAATGCCTGTCATATAGAGCGAGTAAAACATCTGATCCGCATTCGGCAGGATGCTCGAAGCATAATCGGCCACATCATAGGTTCTATCTGTATATGGCTTTATCTCACGTTCCATATAGGCTGCATACGCCGGATCAAACTGTTTCGCATTCCTTTGATCCCGTTTTTCTGCAATATAGTTTTGCACTGTGTCACCAATCGCCGCAAACGGTCTTCGGATAAAATTCTCATCGTCCGCTGCGAAATCACAGATTCTTGCAACGAGATGTCCCTCCGGGAATACTTCATAACCGCCTGCGGTACAGGCAATCACCAGATTTCTTCTCTGATTAATATAGACATTCTGCCCAAATACGCCATTGAACAGCCACGCACCATCCTTTAAGCACCAGATCTGATAACCATACCCTTTCGTGAGCGTTGTATCCTGGAATTCCACATGTGCCTGTGTTGATTCGCGGATCCATGCCCGGCTTATAAGCTGGATACGTTTTCCATCCCGGATAATGGCACCATTATTTAAATACAACTCACCGAACTTTACCATATCCTGCAGGGAAAGCTTCATGCCCCAGCCTCCGCGTTCGATGCCCTTCGGGCAGCAGTCCCATGTAATATTATGGATACCGAGCGGACGAAACAGACGCGACTTCAAATAGGCAAGCATAGAACAGCCCGCCCGTCTCGTTACGATTGCTGCAAGCATATAGGTATTTAAGCTATTATACGTGAAATCCGTCCCCGGTGCAAAGCTTACATCACTGCCGATAAATGCCTTGCGCCAGTCCTCCGCGAAATACGAGCTCACCTCGTCGAATTTCACGCCTGCAGTCATTGTAAGCAGATGCTTCACCGTGACTTCCTTCATTGCCTTCTTCGTGAAAAGTCCGGTGTATTCCGGGAAGATATCCACCAGCTTCTCATCGAGAGACAAAAGACCTTCTTCCATCGCAAGTCCGACTGCCATAGAGGTTACTGATTTACACATGGAAAACGATACATGTCTGTACTTTGCACTATATGGTGGTACATAATGCTCCGCCACGAGCTTTCCATCTTTTAAGACTGCAATTCCGGCGAGCCCAACCTTTTTATCTTCAGACAATGACCGGACAAAATCATGTGTGCTCGGCAGATTGATATCTGCCACCAATGGATTACAGACTTTTTTATTCTCTGCTGTATAAGCAGGCACAAACTCCTTGCTGTCATTTCCATGATAGATTGGAAGATTTGATTTCTTCGTTGTTACCATATCATAGAAAGAATCCAGTATTTTTAATTTCAGACTGCGTTGTTCCATCGGCAATCCCCCATTTTATTTATGTAAGTCTGACAAAGCTGCACGCATCGATCAATCTGTCCTGAAAGCCCTCTGTCTGTGTCAGGTCAATCACCTGAAGCTTCTCCCGGTATGCTTCAAATTCCCGGCTCATCGGACCATGGATCAGAAGATCCATAGCACCTGCAAGTGACGTGTTTCCAACTACTTCCAGCTTATCCATAAAGTCCTGTGGCAGCATGCCAAGATCAATCGCATCCCGCGCATTTAAATAAAATCCAAATCCACCGGCAATATATACCTTATCTATGTCTCTTGCATGAAGGCCGGCTGTTTTAAGCAGACATTTGATTCCTGCATATACTGCCGCCTTTGCAAGCATGATTGATTGCAGAATCTCTGAATTAATGTTAATTCCATGAATCATAATGCCGCTGTCCAGAAATTCCTCTGCCAGCGTTCCGTTTGCATGAATCTTCTCGAGTCTTCTGCCAAGTGCAATCGCCTCAAGCAGACTATTGCCATAAGCATGCTGTTTTCTTGCACATCCCTCAAACGCAGGTCCGCAGGCAGTACTTGTTGCAAAATAACGTTCGCCATCTTTTAAGACCATCTCGCCGTTCGTACCGAGATCTAGGAACATATACCGCTCCGGCACTTCCTCATTGCGGTTTTTCTCGATATGCATCACGCCGGCTATCACATCGCCGCCTAAGAATGCGCTGCTGCAGCCGGATAAAAACACACTACAATCCTCTTCTATAATCTCCGGATATTCTTCCTCAATATCCGCCATCTGTTCTTTGTCAAACAGTTCCCGTCCCTGCACGACCACACTCTCGTGCAAAACCGTCGGGAATGGTGCTTCGCCCATATCAGAAATATCATACCCGAGCAGAATCGAAATCATCGTTGTATTTCCTGTGATTGCTACCGCATCCAATTTCACAAGCTCATGTTCCCGTTCGGTATGTTCTACCTGTTTTTTAGCGTCTGCAAGCATCCCCTGCAGCACTCCCACGATAGCAGCGACCGTCTGGTCGCGCATCTTCACAAGGAAGCCCACATCCCGTTTTACCGTTAATATCCGATTTATTACGTCACTGCCATACAACCGCTGTGGATTCTTTGTACTCCGCTGTGCAAGTACATCCTTTTCTTCCGCATCGATCAGGCAGCTGTCAATCATGGTAGAACCAAGGTCTACCGCCATATATATATGTCTCATGTTAGAAAATCGCTTTCGGTTTCTTCTCGATCGGGCGATATCCCTGCTCGGAAAGTACGCGCAGAATCTGTTCCTTATGCTCCGGTCCAAATGCTTCAATCGTAATCACAAGTTCCACAGCAGAATTACGATTGATCGTTACAAACTGGTTATGCTCAAGTTTGATGATATTTCCGTTCTCACCGGCGATCACACCTGCGACACGCTGCAGTTCTCCCGGCTTATCCGGAAGCAATACGGATACGGTGAAGATACGGCTCCTTGCAATCAGTCCATGCTGTACGACAGATGAGAATGTGATCACGTCCATATTACCACCACTTAAGATGCTGACAACCTTCTGTCCCTTCGGTTCAAGGTGCTTGAGTGCAGCGACCGTAAGCAATCCACTGTTTTCTACAAGCATTTTATGATTCTCTAACATATCAAGAAATGCTACGATCAATTCGCTATCCTCGACCGTAATAATATCATCCAGATTCTCCTTCAGATATGGGAAGATCTTTGTTCCCGGTGTCTTTACGGCAGTACCATCTGCGATCGTATCAACCTTAGGCAGAGTTGTTACCTTATCGTTGGCAAGAGATGCTTTTAAACAAGCTGCTCCTGCCGGTTCTACACCGATTACCTTGATGTTTGGGTTCAGCATCTTGGCAAGTGTTGATACACCCGTCGCAAGTCCGCCACCGCCAACCGGCACTAATATGATATCTACAAACGGAAGATCCTTTAAGATTTCCATTGCAACGGTACTCTGTCCGGTTGCGACATCCAGGTCATCAAACGGATGAATAAATGTATATCCCTTTTCTTCCGCAAGCTTCAATGCATACTGACAGGCATCATCATAGACATCTCCGTACAGCACTACCTCAGCACCATACGACTTCGTACGGTTTACCTTGATAAGCGGAGTAGATGTAGGCATAACGATCGTTGCCTTTACACCATATGCCTTTGCAGCATAAGCAACTCCCTGGGCATGGTTTCCGGCAGATGCTGTGATAAGTCCTTTCTTACGGTCTGCATCGGACAACGTGCTGATCTTATAGTATGCACCACGAATCTTATACGCTCCGGTCACCTGCATATTCTCCGGCTTCAAATATACTTTATTTCCACAAGACTGTGAAAAAAATTCACTCTCGATCAGCCCGGTCGGCTTCGTCACCTTCTTCACAATCTCGTATGCCTGTTCAAATTTCTCAAGTGTCAGCTTCTGTTCTGTCTGTGTCTTTTCTGCCATTTTTTTATCCTTCTTTCCTGTATGTTTCTTCTGTCATCCGCTTACATTGACTTATAATCAGTTCATATCGAACAAATCATCATCCTTTGGGATATTCTCGATATTCTTATCCACAAGAATCTCTACATCCGAACGCATATCGAAATCTGCAAACAATGCATTCACATAGCTGTTCGGATCAAACTTCTGCAGATCGTCGATCTGCTCACCGATTCCGATGTATTTGACCGGAACATTGAGTTCGGACTGAATTGCAATTGCAATACCACCCTTTGCGGTTCCATCCAGCTTCGTAATGATAATACCATTGATTTCTGTCACAGAACTAAACTGTCTTGCCTGTTCCAATGCATTCTGTCCGGTTGTACCATCCAGAACAATCAGCGATTCTACGTTTGCCTCCGGATACTCCCGTGTGATGATACGCCGCATCTTCGCAAGCTCATCCATCAGATTCTTCTTGTTGTGCAGACGTCCGGCTGTATCAATTAACAGAATGTCCGTATTCCGGCTCTTCGCCGCTGCAACCGCATCATAGACTACTGCCGATGGATCTGCCCCTTCATTTTGGGCGATAATGTCCACACCCGCACGGTTTGCCCAGGTCTTTAACTGGTCGATCGCCGCTGCACGGAATGTATCCGCCGCCGCCATCAGCACCTTCTTACCTCTCGCCTTATACTGTGCTGCCAATTTTCCGATTGATGTCGTCTTTCCTACACCATTCACACCAATCACAAGTACAACCGTTTTCTTGTTTTCAAAATCATATGCCGTCTCATCGACCTGCATCTGGTCTCTTATGATATTGATGACCAGGTCGCGGCATGCCTGTGCTTCCTTGATATGTTCTTCCTTGACACGTGCCTTCAGATCCTCGACGATCCGCTCGGTTGTCTCATAGCCCATATCAGACATAACGAGTGTCTCTTCGAGTTCATCATAGAAATCATCATCTAACTCACTCGCCTTAAACAGGTTATTGAAGCTGTCAGAGATACTGTTACGCGTCTTCGTAAGTCCTTCTTTTAATCTTGTGAAGAACCCCTTCTTCTGCGGAGCCGGAGCTTCTTCCGGTTCTTCCTCCGGCATTTCATTTTGTTCCTCAGTATACGCTGTCTGTGCAGGAACCTCAGGCGTTTCTTCCTTTGCCTGCAATACATCTGCCTCTGTCTCATCTGCTTCTGCAGATATCTGCATCATCGGTTCCTCATCTGTAGTTTCCCCTTTTTTCTTCTTGGTAAACCAACCCATATCTTACGCCTCCTTAATCATCGAGTTCGTTCTCTATCATATTCACCGATACAAGTGTAGAAACGCCCTTTTCCTGCATCGTGATACCATACAGGATATCTGCGGCTTCCATCGTACCTTTACGGTGTGTAATAACAATAAACTGCGTGTCCTTCGTCAGCTTGGACAAATATTTTGCAAACCGCTTGACATTCGAATCATCGAGTGCCGCCTCAATCTCATCGAGCAGACAGAACGGTGACGGTTTTAAGCTCTGGATTGCAAAGAGCAGGGAAATCGCCGTCAAGCTTTTCTCGCCACCGGAAAGCTGCATCATGTTCTGCAATTTCTTTCCCGGAGGCTGCGCGATAATCTTGATACCTGTCTCAAGCAGATCCTCCTCATCTACAAGCTCAAGGTCTGCCTTTCCACCGCCAAACAGCTCCTTAAATACTTTCGAGAACATCACACGGATCTCCTTGAATTTCTCTGCAAACTGTTCCCGCATTGCCCGGTCAAGCTCTGCAATGATATTCACAAGATTTGCCTCTGCCTTGCATATATCATCATGCTGCGCTTTTAAGAACTCATATCGTTCCGATACCTGCTTATAATCTTCAATCGCATTGACATTGACATCTCCGAGCTGCTTGATCTTGTTCTTTACTGCCGATATCTCCCGTTTCAGCGACGAGATATCATCGAAACCGGCATCCTTGTAATCAAGCGCCAGGTTGTAGGTCAGTTCATATTCTTCCCACATATAATTATTCAGGTTTTCCGCCTGTTCAGACAGCTTCTCGATTGACGCATTGATCTTGAACGCCGATTTGTCAAGTCCGTTGATCTGCTCAGATAACTCTTCCCGTTTGTGGAAGAATTCCTTGTGGCTTTCATTCATCGCATCCTTATCCTCGATAAGTTCCGCGAGCTTCTTCTCCTTGATCGCAATCATCCGGATATTCTCGTCAAACTGCTGTTTCAGGCTATCTGTACGCTTCGTGAGTGTCTCAGCCTCTTCGCTGCCATTGTTCCTTTTCAGATTCAGCGTCTGCAGATTTTCCTTTGCTGCCTGTTCCTCCGTCTTAATACGATGAATGTTCTGCATCAGAAACTCATACTGCTGTTGTACGGTATTGAACTCCAGATTCAACCGGTTAATGGAGTCAGACGCCCCCTGCAGCTGTCCCTTTTCCTCTGTCACCGCTGCTTCAAGCTCTGCAATCTCCGCTTCAAGTCCGTGGATTGCTTCCTCCTGTTTCTGATTGTTATCCTTTAATTCCTGCTTATTCGCATTAATTTCATCAATCTGGGCTGCAAGCTCCCCGTTCTCCCGGGTAATACCTGCAAATCCGCGTTCTACCTCAGCCAGCTTCGCCTGGACCTGTTCCAGATTCAGGGTATATGTGTTCATACGGATATTCATATTCTGAATCTCTGTATTTAATTCATCACGGATTTCCTTTTGCTTCTCACGGTCTTCCGTCAAAATTACAATCTGTTTTTTATGGTCTTCTAACTGAATCGAAAGCTTTGCAATCTGTTCGTCGATTTCCTCAAGCTCCCGCTTACGGCCAAGCAGATTTGATGTATTCTTAAATGCACCACCCGTCAGTGCACCACCCGGATTGATCAGCTCTCCCTCGAGTGTTACAATACGCAGACTCTGCTTATATTTCTTTGCCAGAGCCATTGCATGGTCAATATGGTCAACAACAACAATCCTGCCAAGCAGATGGCCGATAACCGATTGGAACTTCTTATCATATCCGACAAGCTCCGATGCTGTACCAACGACTCCCTGCTCATGTTTCACGTCGTTACTTACACCCGAACGATCAACGATCGATTGGATTGGAAGAAACGTTGCACGTCCATAACGGTTTTGCTTCAGGTATGCAATCATGCTCTTGGCTGTTGCATCATCCTCAGTCACGATGTTCTGGATACTTCCGCCGAGTGCGGTCTCTATCGCCGTCTCATACCGCTTATCCACCTGTATAATATCAGCGACAACGCCGACGATCTTCGGATTCTTCGCCTTCTGCTCCATGACACGGCGGATACTGTTTCCGTATCCTTCATATCGTTCTGTCAGATTGCGAAGTGCCTCCTTCTTTGATTTCAGGCTGACGATCTGATTACTCGTTTCCGTGACTCCACGCCGGTTGTCTTCCAGCTTCCGGCTATGATCTGCAATCAGGTTTTGAACAGCAGAAAGCCGTCCGTTTTTTTCCTGTAACGTATGCTCGAGTTCCCGGATACCGGAGGTAAGCTGTGTTTCCTCGTTTTTTGCTTTTTCCTGCTCGCTCGTATACTCCAGCAGACGTTTCTTAAGCTCTGACTTACGGAGATTTATATTCTCCAGCATCGTGTCGTATCTGCCGACCTTTGCCTTTAACGTACCGCCTTCGTTTAAATATTCTATAATATCGGCCTTGGCATCCTCGATTGCTTGTTCCTTCGAAGCAATATCCTGCTCAAGATCCTGATACTGTTTTTTTGCCTCATCGAGCACATCATCCGCCTGATCAAGTTTCTCGTCTAATTGGGATTTTTCTTCATATAATCCCGTCAGATCTGCCTTGTGTTTCTCGAGATTCTTCGTCTCCTTCTCAATCTGTTCGAGAAGTCCTGCATCACTCTGCTGATACGAGAGAATCTGCTGGTTAATCACGTTCATCTCACCTTCTAAACGTTGATTCTGCAGCTTCTTCTCATGAATTTCATTTTTTTCGGTATCAATCTTTTCATTGTAGGCTTCGAGCTGTTGTTCGATACGCTCATATTCTTCCTTTGCCGCATCAAACTCATCTTTTAGTCGGGATGCATCCGTCTCCACAATCGAGAGCTTCTCCTCGTAGGATTCCAGTTTCACCTGTGTATCATCCACATCCAAAAGAAATGCATTGATATCCAGTTTCTTCAATTCGTCCTTGAATACCAGATACTTCCGTGCCGTCTCTGACTGTTCCTTCAAAGGTCCGACCTGCTTTTCAAGTTCCCCGAGAATGTCCTTCACACGGGAAAGATCTGCACGCTGTCCTTCCAAAGTCTTCTCGGTAGCGGCTTTGTTCTTCTTATATTTCACAATTCCAGCCGCTTCATCAAAAAGCTCCCGGCGTTCCTCCGGTTTTCCGGACAAAATCCTTTCAATCTGACCCTGACCAATAATTGAATATCCTTCTTTACCGATACCGGTATCAAAAAACAATGAATTGACATCCTTCAGACGGCTGACTACACCATTGATCAGATACTCGCTTTCACCGGAACGATAGACACGTCTGGCAACCGTTACCTCATTGTAATCAATTGGCAGACTATGGTCACTGTTATCCAGTGTGATTGCTACATATGCAGAGCCTTGCGGTTTCCGAAGCTCGGTACCGGAGAAAATAACATCCTCCATCTTCGAACCACGCAGCTGTTTTGCACTCTGTTCACCAAGCACCCAGCGCACAGCATCGCCGACATTACTCTTACCGGAGCCATTCGGTCCGACAATACCGGTGATACCGTTATTAAATTTGAAAATTATTTTATTCGCAAAGGATTTGAATCCATATATCTCAATACTTTTTAAGTACATATTTTACCTTACCATTCTACTCTACCAGTTTTATTTTTCCCGTTTTTTCTGCAGTGTCTCCATCACCTCAAATGCTGCATACTGCTGTGCGGCTTTCTTGGAATGCGCGGTCTTCTGCGTCATTTCCTTTCCCCCGAGCAGGAGACGAACTGTAAACTTCTTGTCGTGATCCGGGCCTTCTTCGGACAGAAGCTCATATTCAAGCGTAAGCTTATGCTTCTGTGCATATTCCTGTAATGAGGACTTGGCATCATGAAAACGCTGTTTGTGTTCAATATCCTGCAGGAGCAGACGGTTTACATACTCTTGTGCAGGTTTCATACCGCCATCAAGGTAAATGGCTCCAAGTACAGACTCAAACAGATCACACAGGATTGAATCACGGTTTGCCCCACCTGTCTGTTTCTCCCCCTTACTGAATCTGGCATGATCTCCAAAATGAAGTTCTCTCGCAATTTTAGACAGCGTAAATTCACAGACCAGGCTGGAACGGAGCTTCGAAAGTTTACCTTCCGGCATATTTTTATAATGTATGAACAGATATTTACTGACAACAAATTCCAGAATCGCATCACCTAAGAACTCATAACGTTCATAGGACTCATAACGACCGATCGTTTTCTCGTTTACATAGGATTTGTGTGTCATTGCAGTTAACAGATGCTTTTTATCCTGAAATGTATAACCAATTGCATTCTCCAGCTCCTGAATTGATGCTTCTATTTCCATGTTTATCCCCTCTCAGCCGCTATATCCACCGGCTATTTATTCCTGTTTATTCTGATTGTCAGCTTCAAACGTATGAATGATCTGCTCTGTTACATTCTTCTTCACAAAGCTCCGGCACTGTATGATTGCCGTACGCACCTCGTTGTTCTTGCAGTTTCCATGGATCTTCACAACCAGTCCCTTCAGGCCAAGCAATGGTGCGCCACCCTTATCATCCGCCATATAACGCTTGAATGTTTTTTTGATTGGCTTATAGATGAGTGCTCCGCCGATTTTTGTTTTCAGGCTGCTCTTCAATGTATCCTTAATCTCTGCCATGAACATCTTACCAAGACCTTCGAAGAACTTCAACAGCACATTTCCGACAAATGCTTCACACACAAGGACGTCTGCCACTCCGTTCGGAATATCTCTTGACTCCACACTTCCTATAAAGTTAATATCTTTGCAAGCCCGAAGCAGCGGAATCGTCTCTTTCACAAGTTCATTTCCTTTTTCATCCTCTGCTCCGATATTGATGATTCCGACTCGTGGATTCTCCACACCTTCAATATTCTTCATATAGATAGATCCCATCTTTGCAAACTGTACCAGATTCTCCGGCTTCGCATCCACGTTTGCGCCACAGTCAATCAGCAGGGAAGATCCATAGCGATGTGGGATGAGTGGAGCAAGCGGTGTCCGCTTTACTCCCTTCGCGCGTCCGATCAGAAGCTGTCCACCCGCAAGAAGCGCACCCGAATTCCCGGCAGAGATACAAGCTGCCGCATTTCCTTCTTTTACTGCGTTCAAAGCAAGAACCATGGATGACGCTTTCTTCTTACGGATTGCCTCTACCGGTGCATCATGACAGGTAATTTCCTCTG